>NZ_JAMFLC010000015.1:0-251416 GCF_023501985.1 Nocardia sputi
CCCAGTGGATGGCGACCTGGTCGCCGTGGCCGTCGAGGACGTGGCGGTCCACGCAGTTGTAGGCGACGTTGAGCTTGCCGCCGACGAACCACTTCGCCACCGGCGCGTCACTCCAATCCAGCACCTGGCTGAACGGTTCGTGCCAGTGCAGCCGCCCCGCCTGCTCGGCCCAGAACGCTTCACGATCGGCCGCCGCCCGCTCGTAGAACCCGGCATCGGCGTTGGCCGCCGCCGCGAACTCCGCGGTGGGCGGATACGAGTCCCTGTGGTCGGCGCTGGTTTCAGTCATCTCGTCTCTTCTTTCCACGTAGCCTGAGCGCTCGATTCTTCGCAGCCGAGTTCGACAGTAATCAACTGTGACCTACGCCGCGTGCGCTTGTGCCGAGGGTGTCTCCGCCAGCACGCCGATGCCCGTGCCCGCCGGGGACGGCCCGCACGCGGTGTTCCTGTTCCGCCCTCGACGGAGGCAATGTTCCGGCAGCAGGAGTATTTCCGCACGAAACTTGGGGTGTTTCGGCGATGTTGCCGGATCGGTAACAAGTGCGACGAACTCGGATCAATCAGATGACAGTGCCCGCGGCGGTGGTTACTCTGCCAACCACACAGGGGGATCGTGTCGGCATGCGCTGATGGACCTCGCGCGGGTGCCGCCCGGCTCCCCCCTTCTCGCACCGGGAGGACGCGTTGAAATTCCACAGAGCGATGGCGCTGACCGCGGCAGTCGTGCTGGCCACGAGCTTGGGACTGTCCGCGTGTTCCTCAGGCGACGACGCAGATGCCGACATCGTCACCGTCAACGGAGGCGAGCCGCAGAATCCATTGGTGCCCACCAACACCAACGAGAACATGGGCGGGCGCGTGGTCGACCGGCTGTTCGCTGGGTTGAAGTACTACGACGCCAACGGCAAGGCGCACGACGAGATGGCGGAGTCGATCCAGACCACGGATCGAAAGAACTACCGGGTCACCATCAAGCCGAACTGGAAATTCACCGACGGCAGCCCGGTGACGGCGAAGTCGTTCGTCGACGCGTGGAACTACGGCGCGCTCGGCGCGAACGCGCAGTTGCAGAGCTATGTGTTCGGTCCCATCGTCGGTTTCGACGAGGTCTCCGCGGAAAAGCCGACCGCACAGACGATGTCGGGCCTGAAGGTGATAGACGACCGCACGTTCACCATCGAGCTGAAAGCCCCCTCGATCGACTTCGAGACCGCGCTCGGATACGCGCCGTTCTACCCGTTGCCGGAGGTCGCGTTCAAGGACATCAAGGCATTCGGGGAGAACCCGATCGGCAACGGCCCCTACAAATTCGCCCGGCCCGGGGCGTGGGAGCACAACGTCAAGATCGACCTGGTGGCCAACCCGGACTACCCCGGCGGCCGAGCGGCCAAGAACAAAGCGCTGCGGTTCGTGATGTACCAGTCCTTCGACACCGCCTACGCGGACCTGCAGGCGGGCAACCTCGACGCGCTCGACACCGTGCCCGACAGTGCGCTCACCTCCTACCAACAGGATCTCGGCGACCGCGCGATCACCAAGCCGACCGCGCAGAACCAGCACATCGGCATCCAGTCCAACGTCGCGCACTTCTCCGGCCAGGAAGGGCTGCTGCGGCGGCGCGCGATCTCGAAGGCGATCAACCGGGAACAGATCGCGCAGAACATCTTCCACGGCACCCGGATTCCGGCGCGTGACTTCACCGCGAGCACGCTGCCCGGTTTCCAGCCCGACCTCCCCGGCTCGGAAGTGCTGAAGTACAACCCGGACGAGGCCCAGAAACTGTGGGCGCAGGCCGACGCGATCTCGCCGTGGTCGGGCCGCTACGAGATCGCCTACAACTCCGACGGCGGCCACCAGGCCTGGGTGGAGGCGGTGGCGAACAGCGTGAAGAACACCCTCGGCATCGACGCCGTCGGCACGCCGTATCCGACGTTCAAGAACATCCGCGACGAGGTGAACGCGCGCAGCATCGGCAAGGCCTTCCGCTACGGCTGGCAGGGTGACTACCCGACCATGCTGCAGTTCCTCACCTCGCAGTACTACAGCTACTCCGACACCAACAACGTCGACTACAACAATCCCGAGTTCGACCGCCTGCTGGATGCCGCCCAGGCCGCCCCGGCCCAGGAAGAGTCCTACAAGATCATCGCTCAGGCACAGGCCCTGCTGATCAGGGACATGGCCGACATCCCGGTGTTCGACTACGTCGCCGCCGCGGGCCGCTCCGATCGAGTGCGGAAGGCCGAACTCGCCTGGAACGGTCTGTTCGACTTCGAGAACATCGAGAAGTAGCCGCTCGCCGCCGCGCCCGGCCCGGTGCGCGGCGGCACCGACCCCGGAGGCGTAATGGCCTGGTATGTCCTGCGGCGTCTGCTTCAGATGATCCCCGTCTTCCTCGGGGCGACGCTGCTCATCTATGCCCTGGTATTCCTCGTTCCCGGCGACCCGATCCACGCGCTGGCCGGCGACAAACCGATGACGCCCGCCGTCGAGGCGCAACTGCGTGCGCGCTACCACCTCGACGAGCCGTTCATCGTGCAGTACCTGCTCTACCTGAAGGGCATCCTCACGTTGGACTTCGGCACCGCCTTCTCCGGCAGGCCGGTGCGGGACGAGCTGGCCCGCGCCTTTCCCATCACCATCAAGTTGGCGATCATGGCGGTTCTGATCGAGTCGGTCTTCGGCGTCCTGTTCGGGCTCGTCGCCGGGCTGCGCAAGGGCAAGCTGTTCGATTCGACAATGCTCGTGGTCAGCCTGATCATCATCGCGGTTCCGGTCTTCGTGGTGGGCTTCCTCGCGCAGTATCTGCTCGGGGTGAAGTGGGGGATCGCTCCGGTGACCGTCTCGGGAAAGGCGACGGTCGGCGAACTGCTGGTGCCGGCCTTCGTGCTCGGGTCGCTCTCGTTCGCCTATGTCCTGCGATTGACCCGGAATTCGGTGGCGGAGAACATGTCCGCCGACTACGTGCGCACCGCGACCGCCAAGGGCCTGGCCAGGCCGCGTGTCGTGACCGTGCACATCCTGCGCAATTCGATGATCCCGGTGATCACGTTCATCGGCGCCGATCTGGGCGCCCTCATGGGCGGCGCGATCGTCACCGAGGGCATCTTCAACATTCCCGGCGTGGGCGGCACGCTGTATCAGGCCATCATCAGGGGAGAGCCGCCGACCGTGGTCTCCTTCGTCACGGTGCTGATCGTCATCTTCCTGATCACCAACCTGATCGTCGACCTGCTCTACGCCGCACTCGACCCGAGGATCCGCTATGCCTGAGGTGACCAAGAGCGACGGCCCCCAGCGCCGCGGCCAGGAACACTTCGTCGCACCGCCCGACGAGGTAGAGGTACTCGCCACCGACGCCGTGCTGGACGCCGGTCCACCGACCAGTATCTGGCGCGACGCGTGGCGGCAGCTGCGGCGTAACCCGATCTTCCTCGTCGCCACCGTCCTGATCGTGTTCGTGTTGATCGTGGTGATCTGGCCGGGATCGTTCACCGATCAGGACCCGCGTTACTGCAACGGCGACTTCAGCATGGACCCGCGCAGCTCCGGCCATCCGTTCGGTTTCGACAAGCAAGGCTGCGACATCTACGCCAGGACCGTGTACGGTGCCAGGGCATCCGTGCTCACGGGGGTCGGCGCGACGCTGCTGTTCGTGCTGGTCGGTGGCACGCTCGGCGCGCTGGCGGGCTTCTACGGCGGGCCGCTGGACTCGATCGTCTCCCGGCTGGCCGAGATCTTCTTCGCGATCCCGTTGATGCTGGCCGCCATCGTGATCATGCAGCTGCTGGAGGCCCGCACGATCTGGACCGTGATCGTCATCCTCGCCTCGTTCACCTGGCCGCAGGCGGCGCGGATCGCCCGCAGCGCCGTGATACAAGCGAAGAACAGCGACTACGTCACGGCGGCGAAAGCATTGGGGGTCTCGCGAATACAGACGCTGCTGCGCCATGTGCTGCCGAACTCGGCGGGACCGCTGATCGTGGTGACCACGCTGTGGCTGGGCGTGTTCATCGTCACCGAGGCGACGCTGTCGTATCTCGGCGTCGGGCTGCCGCGCACGGTGGTGTCCTGGGGCGCGGACATCGCCACCGGGCAGAAGGAGATCCGCACCTCGGCGATCCTGTTCTATCCGGCGACGGCGCTGGCGCTGACCGTGCTGAGCTTCATCATGCTGGGCGACGCCGTGCGGGACGCCCTCGACCCGAAGGCGAGGAAGCGATGAGTGAGTCGGCGCGGCCGCTGCTGGAGATCACCGATCTCAACGTGAGTTTCACCGCCGACGGCAGACCGGTGCCCGCCTTGCGGGACGTCAGCCTGTCGGTCTATCCGGGGCAGACCGTGGCCATCGTGGGGGAATCGGGTTCGGGGAAGTCGACTACCGCGCACGCGATCATCGACTTGCTGCCCGGCACGGGCCGGATCACCTCCGGCTCGATCGAGTTCGACGGTAAGGACCTCACGGCTGCCTCGAAGCGAGAGATCGGCGCGGTGCGCGGCAGCGGCATCGGGTTGGTCCCGCAGGACCCCATGTCGAACCTGAATCCGGTATGGAAGATCGGATTTCAGATCCGCGAGACGCTGGAGGCCAATGGCGTCGCGAAGGGCAAAGCCGCCAGGAAACGCGCGGTGGAGTTGCTCGAGGAGGCGGGGATGCCCGACGCCGAACGCCGAGTGAACCAATATCCGCACGAGTTCTCCGGCGGCATGCGCCAGCGCGCGCTGATCGCCATCGGCTTGTCCTGCCGGCCCAAGCTGCTCATCGCCGACGAGCCGACCTCGGCGCTCGACGTGACCGTGCAGCGGCAGATCCTCGACCATCTCGAACGGCTCACCGCCGAACTGGGCACCGCGGTCCTGCTGATCACCCACGATCTGGGCCTCGCGGCCGAGCGCGCCGAACATCTGGTGGTGATGTATCGCGGCCGCGTCGTGGAGTCCGGCCCCGCCTTGCGGATTCTGCGTGATCCCCAGCACCTGTACACCAAGCGGCTGGTGAGTTCAGCGCCCTCGCTGGCCGCACAGCGGCGGTCGGCAGTGCGGCGCCGAGCCGAGATCCACGTACGGGCCGAGCAGGTGGCCGCGGACGACACGGTGATCACGGACGAGGTGCTGGTAGCCGAACACCTGAAGAAGACCTTTCGCATCCGCGAGCGCGCGCCGTGGAAATCGACCGAGTTCGTCGCCGTGGACGATGTGTCGTTCCGGCTGCGGCGCGGATCGACCACCGCGATCGTCGGAGAGTCGGGCTCGGGCAAGACGACGGTGGCGCAGATGGTGCTCGGTCTGCTCGCGCCCACCTCCGGCGCGGTCAGGTTCGACGGCAAGGACGTGGCCACTCTGAACCGCAAGGACGCGTTCGCGTTCCGGCGTCGGGTGCAACCGATCTTCCAGGATCCGTACGGTTCGCTCGACCCGATGTACACGATCTACCGCACCATCGAGGAGCCGTTGCGAACCCACCGCATCGGGACGCCCGAGGAGCGGGAGGCGACCGTACGGGAACTGCTGGACAAGGTCGCGCTGCCCGCCGGCGTCATGCGGCGCTATCCCAGCGAACTGTCCGGAGGACAGCGTCAGCGCGTGGCGGTCGCGCGTGCCCTCGCACTCCGGCCCGAGGTGGTGGTGTGCGACGAGGCGGTGTCCGCGCTCGACGTGCTGGTGCAGGCCCAGATCCTCCGGCTGCTCGACGAACTGCAGGCCGAGCTTGGGCTGGCGTACCTGTTCATCACCCATGACCTGGCCGTTGTCCGGCAGATCGCCGACGACGTGCTGGTCGTGCAACGCGGCAAGGTGGTCGAAGCGGCGACGACCGACGAGGTGTTCGACGATCCCCAGCAGGAATACACGCGCAAACTGCTCGACGCGATCCCGGGCCGCGATCTGCTGGCCGGCTAGGCGAGACAGGCGCGCGGACCGTTCCCCGCGGGCGCAAGTAGCCTCGTATGCCGTGACCGATCCGCTGCAGCCCCTCGTCGATCTTCCCGGTGTCCGGGACGCGGCCGACCGCGCCCGCGACGCGCTCGCCGAGGTACACCGGCACAAAGCGAACCGGCGTGGGTGGCCGACCACGGCGGCCGAGGCCGCGGTGCGTGCGGCCCGGTCCTCGGCGGCCATCGACGGCGGCGGCACGGACATCCCCGTCGACGGACGCGTCGAGGACCCGATTCTGGCCGGTTCGCTGCGCGTGGGCCAGGCATTGGACGGAGACGCGCTGCGGAATCTGGTGAGCACCTGGCAGCGCGCTCCACTGCAAGCGTTGGCGCGGCTACACCTGCTCGCCGCGGCCGATCTGGTCGAGCAGGAAGAGTCGCTGGGCAGACCCCGCGGCGACGCGGGCGTGGCGCAGCGGCTGGACCTGCTGGCGCAGACGGTGGTCGGTTCGCGAGCGCCCGCGCCCGTGCTGGCCGCCGTAGTACACGGTGAGCTACTGGCACTGCGTCCGTTCGGAACGGCCGACGGCGTGGTCGCGCGGGCGGCCTCTCGGCTGGTCGCGGTGTCCAGTGGGCTGGATCCGCACAGCCTCGGCGTGCCGGAGGTGTTCTGGTTGCGCAGGCGGCAGGCGTACCTGGACGCGGCCGCCGGGTTCGGGACCGGGGATCCGGAGGCCGTTGGCGGCTGGGTGATCTTCTGCTGCGGGGCTTTCGAGGACGGTGCGCGCGAGGCCACGTCGATCGCCGACTCGGCGGTGAAATAACCCCCCGTACACGTCAAAGCGGGCGGCGTTGTCTGTCGACCTCACCGCCCGCTAGCACGGACTACCCGGTTACCAAGCGTGCTGTGGTGGGTTGTGTTCTGCGGCCTCGGCGACAATCCGGACATCGCCGGTTCATCCCCGCAACCTGTGCGAGGCCCTCGCCGTCGACTATCCGAATCTCGCAGGCCCACAACGCTTCTGCCCTTGTCGCGGCGCGCTCCGCGTGGGTGCCTGGTGTCCGTGCTGGGAAGGATGGTCGGGAGACAGTACCTTCTCTTCCGGTGCTGCCTTGGCCTTCCGTCCCTCCGTAGTTACCTTTCTACACTGTGACTGCACTCACATCAAGGGATGATAGAACATTGCATAATCGGCGTGTTTCTCGGCGTTTCGTGGTTAAATGCCTGGTCTCTTGCCGGTTCCGCTAAGTCGGCGAATCCCTCGGCAAGCATCCGGCGACCGGTGTTCACGCCCCGTTCGGGGCGCCCGATCTCAGCGTCGCCGACGGAGCATCCGGTAGCTGATCGCCCCGGCCACCAGCGCGCTCAGGCCGACCGCGGCCGTGGCCGCGAGCGTCGTCGAGGACGGCGCCTGGAAGCGCGACCACAACGACACCGGATTGGAGAAGGTCAGGATCGGCCAGCCGCGCGCGGTGGCTTCGCGGCGCAGATTGCGATCCGGGTTGACCGCGGTGGGGTGACCCACCGCGCCCAGCAGCGGCAGATCAGTGATCGAGTCGGAGTAGGCGTAGCAGCGCGACAGGTCGTAACCCTCACTGGCGGCGAGTTTTTCGACGGCGGCGACTTTGCCCTCGCCGTAGCAGTAGAACTCGACCGCGCCGGTGTACTTGCCGTCCGCCACGACCATCCGGGTGGCCGCGGTGTGCGAGGCTCCGAGCGCCTCGGCGATCGGGCCGACGATCTCCTCGCCGGAGGCCGACACGATCACCACGTCGTGACCCCGGATCTTGTGGTCGGCGATCAAGTCGGCCGCCTCCGCGTAGATCAGCGGATCGACCAGCTCGTGCAGTGTCTCGGCCACGATGGATTTGACCTGTTCGACGTCCCAGCCGGCACACATGCTGGTCAGGTGGGCGCGCATCCGTTCCATCTGGTCGTGGTCGGCGCCCGACAGCAGGAACAGGAAATGGGCGTAGCTGCTCTCCAGGACGGCGCGGCGGTTCAAAAGCCCCTGCGCGTAGAAGGGCTTGCTGAACACGAACGTGCTCGACTTCGCGATCACGGTCTTGTCCAGATCGAAGAAGGCGGCGACGCGGCCGCCCGTGGCTGAGTTGTCCACCTGACCAGGATAGGGGGCGCGCCTTCGGCTCGGGCTGCGGCGGAGTTCGACCGGCTGTTTCGGCGCGGTGCGGACTGTCGACGTCGGCTTCACGGCGGCCTTGTCTCGAAGCGGCCTCGGCATGTTGTGCACGGACCCCGTCACGCCTGTCGAGTGGCTGCCTTGCCTTCGTTCGGGCCGATGTGGGCGGCGGAAGGACTTCGGCCGCGTCCATTGGGCACGCGGTGTTCCGGGCGGCGGGGCCGCTGCCGTCGGCGCATCGATGAAGTTTGCCCCGCAGACGCCGGGGCTGTGACGGCCGCAAAGATGTCCAACGGCGGACTTGCGTTGTGGGCGGGGCTTGGGTGTAGTATTGCTGGCACCTGGACATGGTCCAGGCGCGTTCAGCCCGACCCCCCGGGGCTGAACCCCGACGGCCCCAGCCTCCTCCCCCCCCGGCTGGGGCCGTCCTCTATTTCGGGGACGCTTCGGTAGGCCGCGCAGGCGGATAGTTGTCCACAGCCCGCGGGTTATCCACATTCGGCATACTGCGCCTTCTCTCCCTACCCGCATTCAGCGACGCTGACCTGCATGAACCTCGAAGCATCGGAGCCGAGCGCGCCACCGCCCGCCCTCGTGCTCATCGATGACGACCGCCTCCGTGACGAAGTCCGGCGTATCGCGGCGGCCGCCGAACGGGCTCTCGACGAGCGGACACAACCCGTCGGCAGGCACGCCTGGACGGGCGCTCCGCTGGTGATCCTGGATACCGCCTCTGCGCGGGAGGCGGCAGCCGCCGGCTACCTGCGCCGGACCGGCGTGGTGTTGGTAACCGATGGTGAGCCAGGTTTGCTCGACTGGCAGGCCGCCGCCTCGGTCGGCGCGCAGCGGGCTATCGCCCTGCCCGGTGCTGCCGTGGGGCTTATCGAGATGTTTGCTGAGTACGGCGAGCAGCGTGCGGGCGACGGCGTGGTTGTCGCCGTCGCGGGGGCGGGCGGCGGGGCCGGGGCATCCACCCTCGCCGTCGCGGTCGGGCTGCGCGCCGCCGCGGAGGGATTCCGGCGCGAAACCTTGCTGATCGATGGCGCACCCTTCGCCGGTGGCCTCGACCTGCTGCTCGGTATCGAGAACACAGCGGGTTTGCGCTGGCCCGACCTGGTGGTCGAGGACGGGCGCGTGTCGGCGGCCGCGCTGCACGGCGCCCTGCCCATCGCCGCGCCCGGGTTGGCCGTGTTGTCCTGCGGGCGCTGCGGTGCGGGACGATTGCCACGCGAGCTCGGCTCGGCCGGAATCCGCGCGGTTATCGAAGCGGGCCGTGCCGCAGGCGATTTCGTAGTTTGCGACATTTCCGGTGAGCGCGGGCCGCATGCCGACCAGATGCTCGACTCGGCGGATCTCGTAGTGCTGGTCGTCCCGGCGCGCCTGCGGGCGGTCGCCGCCGCCGAAGCGGTGTCCGCGCACATCGCGCGGCGAAACCCGAACCAGGGGTTGATCGTTCGGGGACCTGCGCCCGGTGGCCTCCGTGGAGCCGAGGTCGCCGAGGTGCTCGACCTCCCGCTGCTCGCCGCCGTCCGCGCCCAGACCGGTCTGGCGCACCGTCTGGAGCGCGGCGGGGTCTCGGTCCGCAGGCGCGGGCCCCTGCGCGATGCCGCCGATGCCGTGCTCGGCGTGCTCAACGCTCCACCCGGGCACCGGCGGTGAGGAGGCGGCGATGAGCGCGATACTGACCAGCGAGCTGCTGGATCGGGTGCGGGAGCGACTGGCCACCGAGACCGGCGATCCGGATCCGGCGCAGGTCGCCGCCGCGATCCGCGCCGAGGCAGGCGGGGTGCTCGGTGACACAGACCTGCTGCGTGCCCTGCGGTTGTTGCAGACCGAGTTGACCGGCGCGGGTGTCCTCGAACCGCTGCTGCACGATCCCCACGTCGCGGACGTGTTGGTGACGGCCCCGGACGCGGTGTGGATCGATCGAGGCCACGGTTTGGAGAAGACCTCCATCACCTTCTCCGACGAGGCGGCGGTCCGGCGGCTGGCACAGCGCCTGGCGCTGTCGGCGGGGCGACGACTCGACGACGCGCAACCGTGGGTGGACGGCCGGCTGACCGGACCCGGTGCGGCGCTCGGACATTCGTTCGGCGTTCGTTTGCACGCGGTCCTCGCGCCGGTCGCGCACGGCGGCACCTGCCTGTCGCTGCGCGTGCTGCGTCCGGCCACCCAGGGGCTCGCCGCGCTCGCCGCGGCGGGCTCGATACCCTCCGGCGCGAAACTTCTCCTGGAGCGCATCATTCGGGCCAGGCTGGCGTTCCTGGTGGTCGGCGGCACCGGAGCCGGGAAGACGACGCTGTTGTCCGGGTTACTCGCCACCGTGGACCCGTCCGAGCGGATCATCTGCGTCGAGGACGCGGCGGAGCTGGCGCCGCCGCACCCACATGTGGTCCGCCTGGTCGCCAGGACCGCGAACGTGGAGGGTGTCGGCGAGGTCACCGTGCGCGATCTGGTCCGCCAAGCCTTGCGCATGCGGCCGGACCGGATCGTGGTCGGCGAGGTCAGGGGAGCCGAGGTGGTCGACCTGCTGACCGCGTTGAACACCGGTCACGACGGAGGAGCGGGGACCGTACACGCCAACTCGTCGCACGAGGTCCCCGCCCGTCTGGAAGCCCTCGCCGCCCTGGGGGGCATGGACCGAGCGGCCTTGCACAGCCAACTCTCCGCCGCGGTGCAGGTCGTCCTGCACGTGCACCGCCGATCCGACGGCTCGCGTGGCCTGCGCGAGATCGGTTTCGTGCACCGCACCGGAGAGGGACGGGTGCGGATCACGCCCGCCTGGCACGAGACGGGTTCGGCCCCGGCCGCCGCGGACTTGTCCAACCTGCTCGCCGAGCGGCTCGACCGATGAGCGGGGCGGTGGTGTGCCTCGCGCTGGCGCTGGTCGTGATTCCGGCGCCACGGTCCCGGCGCCGGTTCGGGCAGCTGTTCACCGCGCACGTCGCGTATCGAATGCCGCAACGGCGACTCTGGTTTCGCGCCGGTGCGATCGCAGGCGTCGTGGTCGCGTTCGTCCTCCTCGGGCCAGGTCCTTCCGTCGCGGCCGGCATGGTCGCCGGAACGGTGGGGTTGCGAGCCCGCCGGGCGGCGCGAGACCGGCGCAGGAACGTCGAGCGTGGGCACTTGCTCGAAGCCTTGGAAGCCGTGATCGCCGAATTGCGCGTGGGGGCGCATCCGAGCGCCGCCGCAGAGGCCGCCGCACGGGAGGTGCAGGGCGAGTCGGCGCGCACGTTCGCCGTCGCGGCCGCGCGCAGCCGGCTCGGTGGCTCGGCGGCGGAGGGCTTGCGCCGACCGGTTTCCTCTGTCGCCGCCGAACTTTCCCGCGTCGCGGGCGCCTGGTGGATGGCCGAGCAGCATGGTCTGGCACTGGCCGAGTTGCTGTCGGCCGCTCGCGCGGATCTCATGGGGCGCATTCGCTTTCACGGCCGTACCACGGCTGCGCTGGCCGGCCCACGCGCCACCGCGGCGGTGCTGGCCTGCCTGCCGTTTCTCGGCATCGCACTCGGCCAGATGATGGGTGCGTCGCCGCTGGACGTCCTGTTCGCCTCGTCCGTGGGGACGGTGCTGCTGCCGCTCGGCGCGGGCCTGGCCTGCACGGGCCTGCTGTGGACCGATGTGATCACCCGAAAGGCGCTGATATGAAGGCGTTTTCCCTTGCCGGTCCGGGTCGGCCGATTGGGCTACGGCAACCATGCGCTTCGGTTCGAGGGGTGGTTCTCGCCGCATCCACGGGTGGCACCGCCGCGCACGGCCCGACAGAACGTCCTGCGAAGGGACCTTCTGCAACAGCATTGGAGAGGAAGGCCGCTGATGGTGATCACAACCGGGACCGCACTGCCGTTGCTGCTGGTGGCGGCTGCGCTGACTCTCATGCCGGGACGGGTGGCCGTGAACCGACGGTGGTGTACTCTCCGCCGAGCACACCAGGGACCGGCCGAGTCGTCGCGCCGAACGAACCAGGAGACCGATCCATTGGCTGTGGCGTCGGTCCTGGAGCTGCTGGCCGCCTGCCTGCGCGCCGGGCTTCCCATGGCCGGGGCGGCGCGGACTGTGGCGTCGGAGGCGCCGGAGCCGCTCGGGGCGGCACTGCGCCGGGCGGCGGACCTGCTCGCGCTGGGCGCCGACGCCGCCACGGCCTGGGAACAGGTCGCACGGGATGCGCGCGGGCGACCCGGTGCCGAGGAGATCGAGTCACTGGCCCGGATGGCTCGCCGTTCGGCGCGGTCCGGATCGTCACTGTCCGCCGCGGTCACGGAGTTGGCCGAACAGCGCAGGTCGGCTGCCGAGGACACGGCGGCCGCGAAGGCGGAGCGCGCAGGCGTCCTGATCGCCGGCCCTCTGGGTCTGTGCTTCCTCCCGGCCTTCGTCTGTCTGGGCATAGTGCCGGTGGTCATCGGCTTGGCAGGCCGAGTGCTCGACGGCGGGCTTCTGTAGCCACGCGGCGCACCGTGGCTTCGCCGGGCACGGCGTCGGTGCCTGCGGGTGATGCGCGAGGTGCGCGTTCGCCTGATCCGGGCGTCCTGATCGGCGGCGCGGGGGATTCGAGACGGCGGTACGTGGCACTCGCGCCGCGCACTGCCCCGGAAGAAGCGTGCTCGTGCGGACGGGCCGCACGGGTCGGAAAGGAGGAATCGGGTGCGTATCGAGGGGGTCAGGAGATCCGTGGGCCGGATACCAAGGGCTGTATATATGGGCCTGCGGACGCGGGTGCTACGGGCAGTCGTCGCGGAGGACGGCATGAGTACGGCGGAGTACGCGATCGGCACGATCGCGGCGGCGGCCTTCGGCGCCGTGCTCTACGGCGTGGTGACAGGCGACAGCATCGTCAACGCGTTGACGAAGATCATCGACCGGGCGCTCAACACATCGGTGTAGCTGTCGCCGCGGCACGACAGCGTCGCGCCTCGCCGAGACTGCGCGACGACCGGGGAGCGGTGACGATCGAGGCCGCGATTGCACTGACGGCGGTCCTCGCGACCCTCGTGCTGTGTCTCGGTGCTTTGCTGGCGGCGTCGACACAGGTCCGCTGTGTCGACGCCGCCCGTGAGGCGGCCCGCCTCGCGGCGCGCGGCGATCATGCGAACGCCCTCCCGGCGGCGGAGCGCATCGCCCCACCATCGGCCGACATCGCCCTGCGCACCGACGGCGCTCGTGCCATAGCCGTGGTATCCGCCCGAACTCCGCTTCTGCCTCTGCTCACGCTCCGTGCCGAAGCGGTCGCAAACCTCGAACCGGGGCTCGCGAAGTGAAGGTGGTCCTGGCAGTCCGTTCCCTCACGTCCGTCGGCCCATCACGTCGGGGCGGGTTCGTCGGCGCGGTACTGCCGGAAGGAGCGAGTGGAGCGCGGAGGCTGCACGTCGACGTGGCCGACCACGCCATGCGCCCTGGGCAGTCCGATCCGAGGGTGGCTGTTCGGAGTGGAAGAAGTGTGTCGGCACACGCCCCGACCAGGGAAGACGAGTCCGGGATGACAGCGGGGGTGACGTGAATGGCCCGAGGAACCGGACCTGAGCAGGTCGCGGGCAGCGCCCGGCTCGAGCGGAGACAGCGCACGTCCTCTGGGGCCGGGCGCCACATGTCCGCTGACGAGGGGTTGGCCACGGTGTTCGCGTGCCTGGCGCTCGTGGCGCTGATCGGGGTGACGCTCTTGATCGCCCAGATCGGTGCCGTGGTGGTGGCGCGGCATCGGGCGCAGGCAGCAGCGGATATGGCGGCGCTGGCCGCGGCAGGCGCTTTGGTCGGAGGCGTCGACGTCGCATGCGGCGAGGCGACAGCGGTGGCACGCCGGATGGGCACGCGAATCCGCGAGTGCGACGTAGCGGATTGGGACGCCATGGTGACTGTCGAAAGGAATGTACCTATAGGTCTGTATGGAGGTCGCGACGTTCTAGCGAGCGCGCGGGCCGGACCAGTCGAAGAGTGAGAGAGTTCGATACACAGTCGCCCGCGCGTCGCTTCCGGTAGCGGGAAACGGTAATTCTACTGGCCGGTTAAAAAAGGCCTCGGTGCAATTCCCCGCGCGAGTCCGGATATGGAAAACGAATGAATGCGCATGTCCGCAATGGAGGCGGTGGCAATGATCTAGTTAACATGAATGTATTCCTTTTTATTCGGCAGAGGTGAAGCGGTGTCATTCCACTGGGAGATGTCCCAACCTTCCCAGCGTGCTCGCTGGCAAGGTCGACAATTGGTCACATGTCCGGCTCGGGCCCGTCACGAATGATGCGCAGCGTCTTCACCAGCGGACAGTTCGGCGAGTACGGCCGTGAGCAGGCGTCCCGCTGCGGCCTTGTGCAGCGGGTGGTTCCCATTGCCGCACTTGGGCGATTGCACGCAGGACGGACAGCCTGCCGCGCAGCCGCACGACTCGATGGCCGCCAAGGTCGCCGAAAGCCACTGTCGTAGCCGGGCGAACCCGCGTTCGGCGAAACCGGCTCCGCCGGCTTGGCCGTCGTAGACGAAGACGGTCGGCAGCCCGGTGTCCGGATGCTCGGCGGTGGACACGCCGCCGATATCCCAGCGGTCGCAGGTCGCCACCAGGGGCAACAGTCCGATCGCCGCGTGTTCGGCCGCGTGCAGCGCTCCGGGAACGTCCTGCGGTTCGATCCCGGCCAGCGCCAACAACTCCGGTGTCACCGTGTACATGACCGCCCTGGTGGGCAGTGTCTGCGGCGGGAGGTCGAGTTCGACCAGGTCTAGCACTTCCCCGGTGAGCAGCGTGCGCAGATAACCGATCACCTGGCTGGTGACCCGCACCCCGGCCAGGCTCACCGTCACGTGACCGTGAGCGCGGTGCTCGGTCACCACGTCGACGGCGATCGTTGTCACCTGACGTGCGTTGGTGGTCCACCCCGGCTCGGCGGCGTGCACGAAGGCCACGCCGTCGTCGAGATCCAGCTCGTCGACCACGTAGGTCTCGCCCTGATGCAGGTGAACGGCGCCTTGGTGCAGCGTCGCCCGTGCCCGCGCCGCGTCGGCGGTACCCAGCAGCCTGCCGGTCTCGCCGTCCACGATGGCCACCGGAGCGCCGATCCCGCCCCGGACGTCCACCGCGTCGTGCGGCTGCGTCTCGGCGGTCACGTACCAGCGCGCGCGGTCATCGGTGCCGCGCCGTCTGATCAGCCCCTTCGCGGCCAGCTCCGCCAGCACTTCGCGCGCGCCGAGTTCGTCCACCTCCACGTCGGTGAGCGGCAGTTCCAGCGCGGCGCACAGGAGTTGCGGACCCAGTACGTAGGGGTTGCGCGGATCTGTGATGGTGGCCTCGACCGGCTTGTCCAGCAATGCGTCGGGGTGATGGACCAGGTAGGTGTCCAACGGGTCGTCCCGCGCCACGAGCAGGACCAGCGACCCCTGTGTGCGTCGACCGGCCCGCCCGGCCTGCTGCCAGAACGACGCGACCGTTCCGGGGAAACCGGAGATGACCACGGCATCCAGTCCCGCGATGTCGACGCCGAGCTCCAACGCGTTGGTCGTCGCCGCGCCCAGCAGCGATCCGTCCGACAGGGCCGCTTCCAAGTCGCGCCGATCTTCCGCGAGATATCCCGCCCGGTAGGACGCCACGCGCGCGGCCAAGTCCGGATCGACCTCGGTCAACAGTCTTTTGGCGTCCATGGCGGTCAGCTCGGCGGCCCGGCGCGAGCGGACGAAGGTCAAGGTGCGCGCGCCTTCGGCCACCAGATCGGCCATGATCCGCGCTGCTTCCGCGGTGGCCGCCCTGCGCACCGGTGCGCCGTTCTCGCCGGTCACCGCGGTGAGCAGAGGCGGTTCCCAGAGGGCGACGGTCCGCGGCCCCCGCGGCGATCCGTCCCGGGTGACCGCGATGACCGGCGCGCCGATCAGACGCTCGGCGGCCGCCGCCGGTTCGGCCGAGGTCGCCGAGCAGAGCACGAACACGGGATCGGCGCCGTACCGCGCGGCGATCCGCCGCAGCCTGCGCAGCACCAGCGCGACGTGTGAGCCGAAAACACCCCGATAGGCGTGGCATTCGTCGACCACCACGTAACGCAGCCTGCGCAGCACGCGTGCCCAGCGCTGGTGTGAGCGCAATATGCCCAGGTGGAGCATGTCCGGGTTGGTGAAAATCCATCGCGCGTTCGCGCGGACCCACTGCCGGATCTCGGCAGGCGTGTCGCCGTCGTAGGTGGCCGGATGGATGTCGCGCAACGGGCCTTCGTGAGTCAGGGCGCCGACGGCGCGCAGCTGATCGGCGCCGAGCGCCTTGGTCGGCGACAGATACAGCGCGGTGGCCTTCGAATCCGCTTGCAGCGCCGTCAGTACCGGGAGCTGGTAGCCGAGCGATTTGCCGGAGGCTGTCCCGGTGCTCACGACCACATGCAGGCCTCGAAACGCCGCATCCGCCGTCTCCGCCTGATGGCGCCACGGCGCGTCGACGCCCGTGTCGCGTAATGCCGCAATCACATCCGGCGATGCCCAAGCGGGCCAACCGGCGTGATCGGCGGCCCGGGCGGGCAGCTCGACCACATGGGTCAGCCGGGGGTCGTCATCCGGGACCCCGGCTAGGACACGATTCAGCAACGATGCCCCGTAGCCGAGTCCGGTTCGCAGCCGCGCACGCGGCGCCGAGTCCGCCGGATTCACGATGAGAACCCCGCAACACGCTCCGGAAGTGTGAAACGTGTGCGTCCGGGAACGTCCACCTGCCATTTCGATACCCAATAGCGACCTGGGTCACAGCTCCTTTGCTGTATGTCGACTCGGTTATCAGCAGGCAAACGGACCCCAAGTCCGGATTCCGCCATTGTCTCCCTCACCTGCACATTCGCAAGATCAACTTTTTTGCAAATTGTCGGTAACTCGACTGTTGAATTGCCCGAAGACATGGTTCACTGGTTCCTGGTCGCAAGCTTCTGTGTTCGAGGGACGGATCCAAAGTCCAAACCGTCAGCAGGATCGATGTTGCGAACGGTGTGCTTGGTGCTTTCCTGCAGGGGGAACCAACAGTACAGCGGTCACAACGGACCCGGTGGACGAACCCAGTTGTCCGCCGTTCCGGTAAGAAAAGAGAAGGAACAGAATGGCACAGGGAACTGTGAAGTGGTTCAACGCGGAGAAGGGGTTCGGCTTCATCGCGCCGGAGGACGGCTCCGCTGACGTCTTCGTCCACTACTCCGAGATCCAGGGTTCGGGCTTCCGCACCCTCGAGGAGAACCAGAAGGTCGAGTTCGAGGTCGGCCAGGGCACCAAGGGCCCGCAGGCCACCGGAGTGCGTGCGCTCAGCTGAGCGGCGCGAGATTCACAGCTCGTCCCTCACCACCGGTAACGGGGTGGGGGACGAGCTATATCTGGGGTGAGCACTGCCCGCGCGAACTGGCGGAACAGCCCGCCGAGCACGACGCGGCGAGAGTGCGGCGAACAGACAAGGCATACTGATTCGAACTGACGCGCGTACGCTCAGTGGTTCGAGTCGCAAGCAACTCGACCACACGCGGCGTCACGGTATAAACGTGTCTGGTGGCGATGTACAGCCGTCGCAGCCGCTTACCCCAGCCGCGCACAGCGGAAACAACGCAGCGCGGGTCGATAAGGAAAGGTGTATTCGCCGGTGGCAACACGAGACCGCGGTGCAGCCGACCAGGGCCGTCCCCTGCGTCGTCTCGTGATCGTCGAGTCCCCGACCAAGGCCCGCAAGATCGCGCCGTACCTCGGTCGTAACTACACGGTCGAGGCGTCGGTCGGGCATATCCGGGATCTGCCGCGAGGCGCGGCCGACGTACCGGCCAAGTACAAAGGCCAGTCCTGGGCGCGTCTCGGCGTGGATGTGGACAACGACTTCGAACCCATCTACGTCGTCAGCCCGGACAAGAAGGCCAAGGTCACCGAGCTCAAGAGTCTGTTGAAGGACGCCGACGAGCTCTATCTGGCCACCGACCCCGACCGCGAGGGCGAGGCGATCGCCTGGCACCTGCTGGAAACGCTCAAGCCCAAGGTGCCGGTCCGGCGGATGGTGTTCCACGAGATCACCGAACCCGCGATCCAGGCCGCCGCCTCGGACACCCGCGACCTCGACAACGATCTGGTCGACGCGCAGGAGACCCGCCGCATCCTGGACCGGCTCTACGGCTACGAGGTCAGCCCGGTGCTGTGGAAGAAGGTCATGCCGCGGCTGTCGGCGGGCCGAGTGCAGTCGGTGGCCACCCGGGTGATCGTGCAGCGCGAGCGCGAACGGATGTCGTTCCGCTCGGCCGAGTACTGGGACATCGCCGCCAAGCTGGACGCCGGTAACGGCGAAGCGAGCGACGCCGCCAACCCGAGGACGTTCGGCGCGCGGCTGGTCGCCGTCGACGGCGCTCGGGTTGCCACCGGGCGTGATTTCGGATCGGACGGGCAGCTCAAAGCGAGCAACGGCGTCGTCGTGCTGGACGAGGGCTACGCGCGGCGGCTGGCCGAGGCGCTGGACGGCGCCGACCTGGTGGTCTCCTCGGCGGAGGCCAAGCCCTACACCCGCAAGCCGTATCCGCCGTTCATGACCTCGACGCTGCAGCAGGAGGCCGGTCGCAAGCTCCGCTTCACCTCCGAGCGGACCATGCGGGTCGCGCAGCGACTGTACGAGAACGGCTACATCACCTACATGCGTACCGACTCGACGACGCTGTCGGAGTCGGCCATCGCCGCGGCGCGCGCGCAGGCGACTCAGCTCTACGGCTCGGAGAACGTGCACCCGACCGCGCGGCAATACAACCGCAAGGTGAAGAACGCGCAGGAGGCACACGAGGCCATCCGTCCGGCAGGCGACACTTTCGCCACGCCGGGTCAACTGCACGCGCGGTTGGACAACGACGAGTTCCGCCTCTACGAGCTCATCTGGCAGCGCACCGTCGCCTCCCAGATGGCCGACGCCAGGGGCACCACGCTGACGCTGCGCATCACCGGCGTCGCGGGCACCGGCGAGGAGTGCGTGTTCTCCGCTTCGGGCCGCACCATCACCTTCCCCGGCTTCCTGAAGGCCTATGTGGAGAGCGTCGACGAGGAGGCGGGCGGTCAGTCCGACGACGCCGAGTCCCGGCTGCCCGCGCTCGAGCAAGGCCAGGCGGTCACCGCGGTCGAGCTGAACCCCGATGGACACAGCACGAATCCGCCCGCGCGCTACACCGAGGCGTCGCTGATCAAGACGCTCGAAGAGCTCGGCATCGGCCGTCCGTCGACGTATTCGTCGATCATCAAGACGATCCTCGACCGCGGCTACGTCTACAAACGCGGCAGCGCGCTGGTGCCGTCCTGGGTCGCGTTCGCCGTGATCGGGCTTCTGGAGGAACATTTCGGCAGGCTGGTCGATTTCGACTTCACCGCCGCCATGGAGGACGACCTCGACGCCATCGCGGGAGGACGGGAGCAGCGCGGAAACTGGTTGTCCAGCTTCTACTTCGGCGGCGATCACGGCGTGGAAGGCTCGGTCGCGCGATCCGGCGGTCTGAAGAAGATGGTGGGGGAGCGGCTCGACGACATCGATGCGCGAGAGATCAACTCCATCAAGCTGTTCAGCGATTCCGCCGGACGCGATGTCGTCGTCCGGGTCGGCAAGTACGGCCCGTACCTGGAGCGGATGGTCGCCGATCCCGAGGACCCCGAGGGCAATTCGGTCTCGCAGCGCGCCAATCTGCCGGACGATCTCCCGCCCGACGAGCTGACGCCGGAGGTCGCCGAGAAGCTGTTCGCGACGCCGCAGGAAGGCCGGTCGCTGGGCATCGATCCCGAGTCGGGGCACGAGATCGTCGCCAAGGAAGGGCGTTTCGGGCCGTACGTCACCGAGATCCTGCCCGAACCGCAGGTCGAGGAGGGACAGGAACCGGCCAAGAAGACCGCGAAGAAGGCCGCGGCGCCCAAGCCGCGCACCGGCTCGCTGTTCAAGTCCATGGACTTGGCCACCATCACGCTCGATGAAGCGCTCCAGCTGCTGTCGCTGCCGCGGGTGGTCGGCACCGACCCGGCCAACGGTGAGGAGATCACCGCGCAGAACGGACGTTACGGGCCGTACCTGAAGAAGGGCACCGACTCGCGTTCGCTCAACACCGAGGACCAGATCTTCACCGTGACGCTGGAGGAGGCGCTGAAGATCTACGCGGAGCCCAAGCGCCGTGGACGCCAAGCCTCGAGCGCGGCCCCGCTGCGTGAGCTCGGCACCGACTCGGCCAGCGGCAAGCCGATGGTGATCAAGGACGGCCGCTTCGGCCCGTACGTCACCGACGGTGAGACCAACGCGACGCTGCGCAAGGGCGACGAGATCGAATCGATCACTCCCGAACGGGCCATGGAACTGCTCGCCGACCGGCGGGCGCGCGGACCGGTGAAGAAGACGGCCAAGAAGACCGCCGCGAAGAAGGCGCCCGCGAAGAAGACAGCGGCCAAGAAGGCGACCACCACGAAGACGGTGGCCAAGAAGAGCGCGGCGTCGAAGGCGGCGACCAAGAAGACCGGCGTCGGGAAGTCGTGAATTCTCGGTTCGTCGCATCGGCCGTAGCCTGAGCGCCATGAGTATCGAACCGGAGCGCGAAGATCTGATCGCAATGCTCGCCGACCAGCGTGCGCTCTTCCGCATCACCCTGCGTGGCATCGATGACGAGCAGGCGCGGCGGCGAACCACGGTGAGCGAACTGACCCTCGGCGGCCTGCTGCACCACTTGGTCAGCTGCGAAAGCCACTGGACCACGGTGATCGTGCAGCGCGATGAGAACGCGGAACTGGACGTCTCGAAGTTCGGTGGCGAGTACGTCATGGCGCCCGAGGAGACCGTGGCCGGACTGCTGGCCACCTGGGACGAGGTCGCCGCGGCGACGGCCCAACTGATTCGCTCGGTGGACAGCCTCGACACCTCGATCCCCTATCCGACGGCGCCGTGGACGCCGGAGCGAACCTGGCAGTCGGTGCGCTACACGGTGTTGCACATCCTGCGGGAGATCGCGCACCACTCCGGGCACGCCGACATCATCCGTGAGGCGTTGGACGGGGCGAACAGCACATCACAGCGCGTCTCCTAGTCAGGAGTCTGCCGAATGTCACCCGCACCACCGTACGAGCGCGCTTTCTGCGCTGCTCGGTGTGGCCGGGGCCTGCCAGGATCGCGGTGAACTGTCGGTCGGGGCGGATAGGGTGGACGGCGTGGCGGGAGTCTTCGATCGGTTGGTCGGCCAGGAGGCGGTCGAGTCCGAGTTGACGGCTGCCGCCGTCGCGGCGCGCGGGGGCGTGGTCGAGGGCGCTATGACGCATTCGTGGTTGTTCACCGGCCCGCCGGGGTCCGGCAGATCCGTCGCTGCGCTCTGCTTCGCGGCGGCGTTGCAGTGCACCGACCCGGGGACACCCGGGTGCGGCAGGTGTCACGCCTGCACCACGACCATGGCGGGCACGCATGGCGACGTTCGCCGGGTCGTGCCGGAGGGGCTGAGCATCAGCACCAAGGAGATGCGCGAGATCGTGCAGGTCGCCTCGCGCAGGCCGAGCACGGGGCGCTGGCAGGTGGTGGTCATCGAGGATGCCGACCGATTGACCGAGGCTGCGGGCAATGTGCTGCTCAAGGTCGTCGAGGAGCCGCCGGACCGGACGGTGTTCCTGCTCTGCGCGCCCTCGGTGGATCCGGAGGACATCTCCATCACGCTGCGTTCCCGCTGCCGTCATGTGCACCTGGTGACGCCGTCGGTGCCCGCCATCGCGCGGGTGCTGCGGGAACGCGACGATCTCGACGAGAAGACCGCGCATTGGGCCGCCGCCATCAGCGGCGGGCACGTCGGCCGCGCCCGCAGGCTGGCCACCGACGAGGAGGCGCGAGCCCGCCGCAAGCGTGCCCTGGCTTTGGTCACCGCAGTCGGCAAGCCCGGCGCGGCCTACGCCGCCGCCGACGAGTTGGTGCGCGCGGCCGACGACGAGGCCAAGCAGATGAGCGCGACCCGCGACGAACGCGAGCGCGAGGAATTGGCGACCGCGATGGGCGCCGGCGGCACCGGCAAGGGCGCGGCGAGTGCCACCCGGGGCTCCGCGGGCGTGCTCAAGGACTTGGAGCGGCGGCAGAAGTCGCGAGCGACCCGCACCGGCCGTGACGCGCTCGATCGCGCCCTGATCGATGTGGCGGGCGTCTACCGGGACGCACTGGCCGTCCGATTCGGCGCCACCCGGCTCGGATCCGGCGTCGCGCTCACCCACCCGGACCTGTCCGACGAGATCCACGATCTGGCCGAGCGGGTGCGCCCCGAGGGCCTGCTGAAGTCCATCGAGGCCGTCCTCGCTTGCCGCGAAGCCCTCGACCAGAACGTCAAACCCCGTTTCGCCCTCGCCGCCATGGCCGCCGCCCTCATCGCCGCCCGCGCACAGTGACCGTGACCACGCGTTTTCGCGATCGGGCCGCAAGACGATAGACTCGCTTGGCCGCAAGGCACGCCGCCTTAGCTCAGTCGGTAGAGCGCTTCACTCGTAATGAAAAGGTCGGGGGTTCGATTCCCCCAGGCGGCTCCACGTAAAAGCCAGGTCAACCGCAATGTTGGTACCCTGGAGCAGGCCCGGTGTCATCACCGCCGTCATCAACCGCATCTCGAGGCGACGTGTCTTCCGACAACCGGAAGGTTCACCATGGCCTCCACACCCCGCCCGCGGCCCCGCAGCGACGGCAGCGTCGCCTGGCAGGTCCCCTTCTACTACCGCGACACCGGCGGCAAGCGCCGTCAATCCTCGGAAACCTTCGATGAGTACGCCGAGGCCCAGTGGTGGGCCGCACTCATCGACAAGGTCGGCATCGAGGAAGCGCTGAAGGTCCTCGAAGCCACACGCGAGTCCGGCTCCGATGTGATCCTTCTCACCACCTGGCTGCATCGGTACATCGACCGGATGACCGGCGTGCAGGAGGACGGCCGCCGCAAGTACCGCGCGTTCATCCGCAACGACATCGTCCCGTTCTTCGGTGAACGCGCCCCGATCGACGCCGTCACCCAGGACACCGACGCCGCCTGGGTCGTCTATCTCGAACAGGACCGGGGTAACTCACCCAAGACCATCGCCAACAAGCACGGCTTCCTCAGCGCCGCGCTGCGCGCGGCCGTCGAGCAGCGCCCCACACCGCTGCTGCCCTACAACCCGTGCGCGGGTACCCGGCTGCCTCGGCACGATCCGGCGGAGATCGATATCTTCTCCAACGACGAATGGGAGCTGTTCGAGCAGTTGCTGCTCGAACGGTGGCGCCCGCAGGCCGAGTTCGGGCTGGTGTCCATGGCACGACCCAGCGAGGTCGGCGCGCTGCTGGTGCGCGACATCGACCCCGAGACCGGCGCGGTGCGGATCAACAAGGCATGGAAGGACGACGGCACCCGCCTGCGGCTGGGCAAGCCGAAATCGAAACGCGGCATCCGCACGGTCAACGTGCCGCTGGAAACCGTGGCGCGGCTGGATCTGGCGCGTCCGGGCGACGCGCTGCTGTTCCACACCCGCAACGACACACCCGTCACCGCCTACCACTTCTACAAGAACGCCTGGCAGCCCGCGCTACGCCGCCTCGAGGCGCTGTCGCGCCGGGACTTCAGCTTGTTCACCAAGAAGGCCCTGTGGCGCGGTGAGGACCCCGAACTGCTGCTGGCCTACTACGCAGCGCGGTCAACACGCTGTGCGGTAAGCGGCTGAGTCCCTACACCCTGCGCCACACCGGCATCTCCTGGAAGTTGCAGGACGGGGTGCCGCTGTTCGTCGTCTCCCGCGACGCCGGGCACGAATCGGTCACCACCACCGACCGCCGCTACGGCCACAACGACCGCGCCGCCAGCGCCTCCGCCGCCCAAGTCATCGCCGGACGGTTACCACGCGTGCGTGCCAGCATGCTCACCCTCGCCGCCTGACCTTTCCGTTTCCCCGACGTCCGCACCGAGCGAAATCCATTCCATTTCATTCCGTCCCGACCGGCGGAATGAAATGGAATGGATTGGAATGGAACTCATGTGCTGAAAGCCGTCACCGGAGCACCGATCAGCCCACCCGAAGGCCTGTGCCAATTCCCCGGCTGCCACACGCCGCTGCCCCCACGCGCCCCCGGACAACGCGGCGCCCCGCGCCGCTACTGCGACAACCCCGACCACACCGCCCAGAAAGCACTGCGCCACAGCAGAAACCTCCACCGCCAAGCCACCAAGCTCGACCTGCGCCAGCTGTCACTGCGACCGGTCACCGACGGCAAAACCAACCTGTCGGCGTTGCTGGATCGCTACGCCCAGTTGCGCTACGAGCTCGCCGCCGTCGCTGCCGACGTGACCGACCTGTTCGCACACCTCACCGACCCAGCCGCCATCGACCGCGAAATCGCCGACATCGAGCGCGAAGCCACCCGCCGCGTCACCGCCGCCGAACAAGCCCGCGCCGATACCGAACAGCACAACCGCGCACTGACAAAACGCCTCGAACGCGCCCTCGCCCGCGCGGAGCAGGGCTTGGCCGCCGCCGACGAAGCCGACGCCAGAGCACAGCACGCCAGCGACCGCCTCGCGCGCGTCGAACAGGAAGCCGCCGCGCGGGTCGTGGCGGCCGAGGCCGAGCGCGACCAGATCTACGCGGAAGCCGAAACCGCGCGGAGCGAGATGCGCGATACCGTAGAAGCAGCTCGGATCGCCCAGGCCCGCGCCGAAGGTGAGCGCGACCTCTTTCGCGACCAGCACCACGCCCTGTGCGAAGAGAACCGGCTCCTGCGCGAACGCCTCGACACCGAGCGCAGTGAACATCGGCAACGCATCGAAGCCCGTGACATCGAATACGCCCGCGCCATCACCGCTGCCCACGCCTTGGCGAGCCACGCCGCCCGGGAACACCGCGAACAGCTCACCGAAGTGATCCGTCGTTACACACGACAACCACACCTTCGGTTGAAGCGGGAGGCGGCTGACGAGCCCGATCCTGTGGCCGCTGGCCAATTCTCGCCTGGCTAGTATGGCTTGCGTCGTCGGCCCGCAGGTGTAGCGCACGACTCTCCTGTATGGGCCGACGGCGCGGATCTATCTCGCGGCCCAGGCGGGTGCAGCTGGCCGGGCGAGGTACGACAAGGTCGACGACCGCGGCAAGCGGCGTTACACCGTCGCCGATTCGGCGTCACCCGCCCACGATCTACCGACATCTGGCTTCCCAGTGAAGACGTGGCCCCCGGATCGAGCGTGAAACGAAACGCCTATAAGAAGTTCTATACGCCTGACCTCGCCTCAGGTGAATGAGGGTGGCGGACTCGTGTCTGGGCGTGCGTCCTCACGAGGCAGTGATAACGGGTGGCCAATCCTGCGGTTCCACATTCGTTGGTTTGCCGATTCCGTCTTCACCCCAATCGAACTCTGGGCTAGGTGGACCCCACTGCCGAGGCGAGCTGAAAATTACAGGCTCACTGCCAAATTCGGAGCCCAAAAAAGTGCTTCGACCTGCGAATTTAACTTGCTGGAAATCTGCACCACTACTACTGAAATCTGCCTGTTCGAACGTCGAGTCACCGTTGAAGGTGGCCGGTTAGTCGCGGCGCCGATGGAGACGGACGAGTGGCACCACGTACCACAGGGTGGCCGTGAAGGTGGCCACGGCGGCGCCGCTCGCCACGCCGACCCATGCGTTGTCGTCGAAGATGTATCGGGTGACGACGAACACCGCGGCCGATACCGATGCTGCCAGGAGGGCCATGCCTGCCACGGTGAGCGCGATACCGAGACGTAGGCGCGTTTTGCGGTCTTCGTCGGGGGCGGTCCGGTGGTGTACCGCGGGCGCGAGGAAAAGCGCGGTTGCCGCGGCGACGCCCAGCAGTACGGCGGTGAACACCTTGCGGCCGAGGTCGTCGAGGTCGTCGAAGCCGGAGCTGAACGGCACCGTCAGAAGAAAGGCCAGCAACACCTGCGAACCGGGGATGATCGTGCGAAGTTCTTCGAGCAGCTCGCGGTAGCGTTCCCGCAGCTGCTCGACTTCGTCATCTGGCTGTGAGTCCGACCCCAATTGTCCACCCGTCTGTCCGAACGCTCAGGCGAGTCTAGCCGGACAACATCGGGCTGGCCGGGACCCGCAGCCACCGCTTCGAGGCGCACGACATGACGGATCGTGGTCTCAGCGCAGATCCAACCCCGATCAGACGGATTGGAATCGGCGTGTGTGGCTAACCGCCAGGCATGCGAAGCCGACGACTTTTGCTGCCGATCACCGTCCTCGCGGCGGCCGCTCTCACCGGATGTAGTGACAATGCCGGCGTGAACTCCAGTCATGCATGTGGAAGCGAGGGCAAGATCGGGGCGATTACAGTCCAGAACGCGTACCTGGTGCCCGCGCTGGTCCCGGGCACCTGCGTAATCCAGTACGAGGCGCCCGCCGAGTTGGCGTTCACCGCCACCAATAACGCTCTCGAGCCAGATCGCCTCACCGCGATCGAAAGCCCAGCCGCAGCATCCATACAGCTCCAAGCCAGCCCTGAGCAACTGGTCATTCCGGCCGACGGCGCACTCGCCGCTGGTCAACCCCTTGCCCAGCCCGAACGCCCCGGCAGCGAGGAACCGATCACGGTACAGGTGCACCAACTCCAGGACTGGGTCGAACCCGGCCGCAACCTCGACATTCGCTTCACCTTCGACCACGCCGGCACCCTGGAACTCGCCGTCCCCGTCGACTCCTGCCCCACCCAGCAATCGCCCTGACCGCACCTCGCCAACCTCATAGGCAGTCAAGCCAAGCACCATCGCCCCGCAGCACTTTCCGGTGCGCGATGAGGACGCCACCCGATCTCGGCGTTTATCCGTAAACATGTTCGGATGGAAGGCCACTGCAGCTTCCATCTGCCCGAACTCGGCGAGGGACACCGGCTGCTGCGCGATCCCGCCGCCCCCGGCGAGGACGAGGGAGCATGTCGGGGGCTATTCGTAGGTCCATTGGCGGCCCGGTGGGCTGGTGTCGCCCGCTGTGGTGGCGAGGTGGGTGTTGATGCGGTTGAGCAGATCGAACAGCTGCGCACGTTCGTCGTGGTCGAGCGGGGTCATGATGTGTTCGTTGACTCCGTCGAGGACGCGGTCGAGTTCGGCGAGGCGACGCTGGCCGAGTTCGGTGATGGTGATGATGTTGCGACGTTTGTCGGCAGGGTCGGGGGCGCGGCGAACCCACCCGCCGTCTTCGAGGTCGTTGAGGACGGACACGAGGTCGCTCTTGTAGACGCTGGTTCGGTCGGACAGCCCCGCCTGGCTGGCCGGACCGAACTCGGCGAGTGCGGCGAGCACGACGAAGTGATCCTTGCGGGCGCCCGCATCGCGCAGTGCGTCGCGTGAGACACGGCCCATCTGGGTGGCGGTCATCCCGGTCAGGCGGGCGAGCTGTGTCTTGAGTCGTGCCGGGGTGTGCTCGCCGTGGTCGAAACGCAGTTCCTCGCCGATCTCCATGCGCCTGAGCCTACCCCTTGCGTTAGTGCCACTAACGACCTATTTTCATTAATGACACTAACGTTAGTGTCACTACCTATTTCGGGAGCCAGCCATGCCCACCATCGAAACCACGATCCGCGACCTCGCCGACCGCGCCGAACTGACCGAACTCATCGCCCGCCACAGCCTGTGGGTCGACGAGGGTTACGCCGACACCGACCGGCTCTTCACCGAAGACGCCGTGGTCACCTCCATCCGAGGGGAGGCACACGGGATCGAGGCGCTCACCGCCCTCGCGCGCAAGGGGCACGAAGCTTACGCCCGCACTATGCACAGCAAGTGCAACCTCGTCATCGACATCGACGGCGACACCGCGACGGTGCGGGCGCACGACGTCGCCGTCTACGTCCTCGACGACAAGACCGAGGCCGTCGCGGCCGCGATCCACCACTACCGAGCACGCCGCAGCGCCAGCGGCTGGCGTTTCGACCGACTCGAAGTGTCACCGGTGGCGCGGACCGAAGCGCTGGCTCGGGCTCTGTAGGCCGATCGGAATCGAGGAATATGCACCGCGTGCTCCGGGCCGCCGCCACCTGCGCCGCCGCCCTCACTCTCATACTCACTGCCACCGCCTGCGGGGCCGACAACACGGCCACGCCCGAGAACGGTATCTCCACCACGACAACGAAAGAGGACACCATGTCCACCGCTGCTTCGACCGCCGACCGCATCGAGATCGCCGACCTGTTCACCCGCTTCGCCCGCCTACTGGACGAGCGGCGCTGGGACGACGCGGGCACCGTCTTCGCCGACGATGTGAAGGTCAACTCACCCCGAATTCAAGTCCGCGGTATCGACAAGGTCGTCGACTTCATGCGCCAGGCCGAGGTCGACGGGGAACATACCCAGCACACGACCACCGACCTACTGGTGAACGTGAACGGCGACCAAGCCGCTGCCTCGTCGAACTCGATCGTGTACTACTACCGCGACGGCCAGCCACCCCACCAGACAGGCAGTCTCCGGCAGACCTGCACCGCAGTACGGACGTCGGCGGGCTGGCGACTCAGCGAGATCCGGGTCACGCCCGCCTGGATCCGTAAGGAATGATCCCTGCCCCTCAACTGCGAGGATGCCAGCCGACCCCGCCGTCCGGCGGCGGCGATAGCACGTCTCCGGGCGGCGGAGTCGGTCTGAGCTTGCCACCGGATCAGCGCTTCCGCGGACGGCCGAGCGTACTTACCGAGAGACCCCCGAGGTGTGGCCGCTCATTCGCATCAGCATCGGTGTGGACTGCTTCCTCGTCCGACGATGATCTAGCTGCCGGGCAGCGTCCTAGCCGCCGTGCGGGGCGTTTGCGAACGCCCGGATCTGCCGCTGTGCGCGCTGAGCGAGCCGGCCACACGCCACGCCCGAAGATCAACGGCAGATCATCTCGCAGCTCGGCAACGCACGGGATTGCCGCTGGGCGAGCGGTTCGGTTTGGGCCGCCAGTTGATCTCGCGAATAAACTCAGAGTTGAGCGCCCGCCCCTCCCCGCTCCCGCGGAGAATAGCGCACACTCCGAATATCGACTCTCCACCAGTGACGTGCAGCAGATCGAAGACGTAGGCCTGGGCCGGAACCGTGCGCAGCAGGGTGCGGCTGGGCCGCATCACCCCCAGGCGCTGGCTCAGCAGCGCGAATCGCGGGATCCCGGCGCGGTCGGGGGTAACGATCTCGCTGTCGAGGACCAGCTCCCTGCCAGCCGCCAGGGCGATCAACTCTTCGGCGATCTCCGGAAAACTGTGCGTGATCGTGTTGCCGTTGCGGGTGATCAGACGGCAGGTATCGCCGGCGATCCGGGCAAGGCACCTGATGCCGTCGTATTTGAATTCATAGGCGTACCGCAGGTCGTCATCGGCGGGAACCGGGCCTGCCGTCGCGAGCATCGGCGCCGGGACACGCGCCACGAGCGGTAGCCTACCGGTATAACAAACCAATCGGTCTTTAGGGGTGGGTCGGCACCGGTAGGCGTGGCAGCGGCGTCCGGGTGCGAACACCGGGTAGCCCGAGAATTGGCAGCGATGGAGCCCGCGCGCTGCGTTCCTCCGGTGTGTGACAGCATCGGGTCGGCGCCGCGATGCACCACTTGCGGAACTGCCCCGCCCTACGAACCGGCAACGAATCTGCGGTTGTTCGCCCAGGTGAATATGCGCCGCTGTCTATCGCCACGGCGTGCAGTTCTCCTTACTCGGCCGGGATGAGATCCTGGCCCGACCACTTCGCCGCTGCCCGGCCGCAGTCAGCTGACCCCAGCGGGTCGCCTCACCATCGGCGTGTTGCCCGTTAGTCCGGTCAATAGATCCGTGTACCGGCCCGGGACGCGCTCGCGGCTGTGGCTGAAGACAGCGATCCGGCAGACGACAGAGGTGGTCATTGCCGGCTGGGTTCCCAGCAGCGGCGGCGGCGAGCGTGGCGCGCTCGGCTCCTTGATCCTGGGTGCCTATGACGAGTCGAACCGTTTGGTCTACGTCGGGCACGTCGGCACCGGCTTCACAGTGGCAGCGCGCCGGGCACTGCTCGAGCGGTTGAAGGCATTGACCACAACCGACAGCCCGTTCGACCGATCGGCACCATCCTGGGCGGATGACGGCGGCGCGGTGGGTGAGACCACAGCTGGTGGGCACCGTCGAGTATCGCGAGTATGTCGGCGCGTTGCGGCATCCGAGCTGGCGGGGATTGCGCGCCGAGATCGATCCCTCCGGGGTGCGGCTACCGACTCGAGACGATCACATCCCCCGGGCTTGAAGCTGTCATGGCTGGACTGGCCATCCCTCGACGAGCCCGTCATCGAGCCCGGTGAGATCAGGCGTTGGCGTAGCCACCGGCATTCCACACCAACCAGCGGAACTGCTGCGGGACGAATGCCTGGCGAGCGGGAACACCCGGGGCCGGAGACTGAGGCCAGAACGCCACACCGCACCGATGGCAGTAGAAACCGGCCTGCCACACCGCATGCGCGTGGCGACGTCCCCGCACGATTTGGCCGTTGCGGCGAATACGGCACACCGCGACAGTGAGCAGGACAGCGCCAGGCGCCGCTAACCCCCCGAAGAACACGACCGTGCCCAGGGCGGCAACCCAATGCGATACCCCGGGGGCGGGATGGACGATCGAAACGATCGCCGGAACGATCCATGACATCGCTGGCACGAGCAGCACCAGGGCGAAGAAGGTCAGCCACCCGGCGGGGGTGCGGGCGGGCTCACGGGCGAGGCTGTGGGCGAGTGCTGTTGTGTGGGTGCGGTCGACGGTGGCAGTGCCGAACACCGGCACCAGGCCAGTAGATGCGATTCCCATGCCGGAGTAGACGTTTGTCCCGAAGCTGGTCGACACGCCATCGGCATGCAAGGCGGGCACACTTTGCACCCAGTCGAGTCGGTGGCAGTGCGGACACGTCAGATCGACATCCATACGGGCAACCCCCTCACAAGCCGTTGCGCTGTAGCGGCGCGTCTGTGGTGCTGGTACCTGCAACGAAAGCTCTGTGGGGTATCCAACACCGTTCGCTATCTGCTGTCGAGAGCTATTCGTGAGCTTCTGCATCGACAAGTCCCTTCCGTCATTGGCTGACGAGTCAAATCGCGTGTCGTTCGGCGGCCGTGGGCTGAAATGGGCAGTGCTGCGAACCGGTGTTCGGCTCGTGGGGGGAAGAAGCGCGGGACCATGGTTCGGCCGATCGGCCCGACCCCGCAGCATCCGCCGCTGTGACCGGCGTGGCCAGACATCGGAATGGCGACTGGGCGCTGGTGGATCGGCCCCAGGGGGTGGCGTGAGAGGGCGAGCTGTTCCCGCTGAGGCACCCGGCGCCCAGTCGGTGGGGATGGACGGGCCGAACCTGGGCCGGGAAGCGTGTCCCATCAGGGAGGCCCGCCTCCGGAGGGGCAATCGCGCCTAGGAGTCGCGGGATACCTGGTGGCGCGGTCACCGATACAACTCATCGGGCCAGTGTTTCGCCTGGTGGCATGTCACCAGGAACGTGTATGTTTACGTATTGAAACGTACCCAAACGTCGTGAGATGTGGTTCAAATCCGCTGGCAGGGTGGCGTTTCGAAGCCGTGACCAGCAGTTTCTGCGGTCGTGGGGTGCGGAGGTTCAAGTCCTCCTAGGCCACCATTTAAATCTGCTATAACACCAGGTGAGGGGCTGTTTTCGCCTATTTGATGTCCCTTTAGTCCGCTTTTGGTGATGACACAGTCATCGCTAATTGATGACATGAGGGCGCTTGCCACTCCACGTACCGGCGCTGGCCTTGCCTTTTATTGTGTGCGCTATGAGGATTCGATCCTCCGACCCCAGTCTGCGGCAGAGGAGCCGCATCGGTGCGCGCGCCGAGATGGCTCACACCGCTAGGGTGGTCGGCTCGCCTGTGTGGATCCCACCGATCGTCGTCAGCCTCTCGTGGTCGGTGCGCCCGTTTCACGGCTGGTTCGGCTGAGGAAGTGGCCTTCCATCCATCCGCGTGTGAGCGCACCTTTCCCGAGGGGCCCTGCGATGACAGTTCGCCCGTCCAACACCTGCCTGAAGTGCCGGGTGCGCGATGACCGCACTGGCGGTCGTGGTCGTGGATTTGCACGTCGCCGACGCAGAACCCGGGCGCTCGACGGTGTCGACTTGAAGTTGCTGAGGTGATTTGCTCACTGTTCGGCTACGCCACGGGCGGCCGCATCACCGCTGGCTTAGTGGATTGGAGGCTAACTGAGCTTACGGTGGCGGAGTTCAACTGAGTCGTGTTCGGCGGCGTACTGCTCGCGCCAGCGATCAACGAGCGGAACCAGTTCGTTAGTCATGTAGGTATAGAAGTCCTGCATCTCGTGTAGGCGCGCCGCGGTGGCGGTGTCCGGGGCGGAAGCGTCGATGCCTTCTTGGGCGGCGTCGCGCATGGTGGCCAGCATGGTGTTCTGTTGTGACATCAGTGCTGCCCAGGCTCCGGCGCGGAAGCGGTAATGATCGCGGCGGCTGCCGGGGGCGGGGACGCGTTCGATCAAGCCGACGGGGATGAGTTGTTTGATCGCGGTGGAGACCGCGCCGGAGCTGATCGACAGCTCTGCGCACAGGTCCGCGGCGGTCATCGTGTTCTGTTCGGTGTAGAGCAAGGCGGTCATCACGCGCGCGGTGGTGCGTTGCATCCCGCCACCGTCGGACAGGGTCAAGGCCAGCTTCTCCGCGGCGGCCCGCAAGCGCTCGTTGGTTCCCACACCCGAAGCTTAGCAAGTTCGATAGGTTTAGAACATTTACAAATCTATGAAAGTTCATTACCGTCAGGTCATGGTGAACGTGATCGAGCTGCAAGGGCTCACCAAGACCTATGGCTCGCGGCGCGGGCTGGTGGAGCTGTCTCTCGAGGTCCGCCGCGGTGAGGTCTTCGGCTTTCTCGGCCCGAACGGGGCCGGTAAGTCGACGACCATCCGGCTGCTGCTGGATCTGATCCGGCCTACGGCGGGCAGTGCTCGCGTGCTGGGTCTCGACCCTCGGCGGGATGCGGTCCGGTTGCATGCGGAAATTGGCTACCTCGCAGGCGATTTCGTTGTTCCGGGACGGCAGCGGGTAGGTGCGATGTTGCGGTTCCTGGCGGCGCTGCGCGGCGGTGTGACACCGCAGCGGATCGGCGAGCTGTGTGGGCGCTTGGGGTTGGATCAGGACGCACAGGTGAGCAGCCTGTCCAAGGGGAACCGGCAGAAACTCGGTTTGGTCCAGGCGTTCATGCACTCCCCGCAGTTGCTGATTCTGGACGAGCCGACCTCGGGTCTGGATCCGTTGGGCCAGCAGATCTTCCTGGAGATGGTCGCTGAGGCCTCCGGCAACGGGCAGACGGTGTTCATGTCCAGCCACATCATGAGCGAGGTGGAGGCGGTCGCCGACCGGGTCGGCATCATCCGCGAGGGGAGATTGGTCGCGCTGAACACTGTGTCCGGGTTGCGGGCCACTGCCGTGCGCGATGTGGAGGTCACCTTCGCCGAGCCGGTGACCGCCGACGGGTTCGCCGACCTGCCCGCTGTTCGTGACGTCCGGGTGGACGGCACGGTGCTGCGTTGCCAGGTCACCGGCAGTCCGGACGCACTGCTGCGGGCCATCGTCGCCCATCGCGTGACGGGGCTGCTGGTCACCGAACCCGCTCTCGAGGACCTGTTCCACGGCTACTACACCGGAGAATCCGATGCTGCCTGACATTTACACCCAGACCCTTGTCGACAACCGTCGCTCGCTGATCGCCTGGTCGGTCGGCACGGCCGCTGTCGGCCTGATGTATGCAGGGTTCTATCCGCAAGTGTCCGCAGGAGGTATGGCCGACGCGGTGAGCAGCTACCCGGAGGCGATGCGTGAGGCATTGCGGTTGAACGATATGACCTCCGCCGCGGGCTATCTCGGCTCCAGCGTGTTCGGGCTGCTGCTGCCGTTGTTGGCGATGTTCTTCGGAGTCACCTTCGGTGCCCGCGTGATCGCCGGTGATGAGGAATCCGGGTATCTGGATCTGCTGCTGGCGTATCCGGTCAGCCGCACCGGGCTGGCGCTGCAACGATTCGCTGCCCTGGCCACCGGTGCCGTCGCGATCGGGGTAGTGGTCTTGCTGGGGATGATGGCGATTCGCTCGTCGGCCGATCTGGATTCGATCAGCATCGGTGAGTTCGCGGCGCAAAGCCTGAACCTGACGCTGCTGGCGGTCGTTTTCGGCGCTTTGGCCATTGGGGTCGGCGCAGCGACCGGAAGGCGCGGTCCGGTTCTGGCCGGGACCGCGGGTATCGGAGTGCTGGCCTACGCCGCCAACAGCCTCGCCGGTGTCATCGGCGCCGACTGGCTGAAGTATCTCTCGCCGTTCCACTACTACATCGGCGGAGAACCGCTGCGCAACGGGATCCAATGGACCGACGCCGCAGTCCTGGTCGTGATCTCGGTGGTCCTGGTTGTCTGCGGGCTTGCTCGCTTCAACCACCGCGACCTCACCAACTGACCACGCGCGGAGGCGCCACCACACGTGGCGCCTCACCGCTCGATGACGACCCGGCTGCGCGGGAAGGAGGAAGGAACGGCTTTCATGGTTCGATTTCCTCCACCTGTGGTTAGCCGCGGCTCCAGCGGCTGCCGGCGATCGGATAGACCGTCACAGCACAGACGTCGCAGCGCGCGTTCGCCGATTCCGCTTGTCGGGCTTGCCGAGCGGTCGTCCAGCACTATTCGGGCGTACCGGCGCGCGCGATTCCATCCCGGCCCCCGGAGTTCGAGGGTAGGGCGCGGCGGGCGTCGAGGTGTCCGAGAAGGGTGGCACCGAGAATGACGAGGCCGACAAGAAGATCGTTGACGATGGCAGGAATCGCTTCCTCGGTCGTGCCGTGATCGAACAGCAACGGGGAAATCAGAAGCCAACCGCCCAGAAGAGCGCCGAGAGTGGTGGCGGTGTTCAAACGCAGGGGACGGCTGAGCCGCAGCAAGCCGAGCACGGCGATGGCGCTGCCGGTGAGTACTTCGTTCCAACCGGCCGCGAACCATCCCGTATCGGTGGGATGGGGCCATCGCAGCGGGGCGAGGGCGAGCCAAGCACCGAACAGCAGCGTGATGGTGGATACCAGTCCTGGTAGTTGCGGGCCGGGCACTCGTTGATGCCATCGGACGCGCTGGTCAGCAGTCTCGCGTGAGCCCAATAGCAGGCGTTCGACCAAGCCGCGCTGACCGGGAGGGTCAACTACCGGCAAGTCTTCGGTGGGATGCTTAGCGGCGGTCATCGTAGGTCTTCCGGGAGGCGTTCGGTAGCTGATGCGGATTGGATTCGGCGGGGCTGCGCTGTGCCGCTGGGATGCCCCGCAGCGACCGATACGGGCGGCCGAGCGGGACGGTCAGCTCCCAGCGCGTTCGTGTTTCGCCGTCGGGGTGCGTTGGTGGCGTAGTTGCCAGATGCGGGCGCCTCCGGCCAATCCCATCACCAGCACCCCACCGATGGCGGCGAAGGCCAGCGCTACCCCCAGCGGCAGAGTGAAGCTCCACGGCAGGAAGGAGATCGCGGTCTTGGCGGTGTTCTGCAGAATGAAGATCAGCAGCAGGACCGCGAGGATCGCGCCGACCGCCATCTCGATCCACGCGCGCGCAGTCCATGCCGCCGCGCGGCCGCCCGTGTGTGGCTGCTCCTTCCGATCGCCGTGTTCTCGGCGGAGAAAGTGTTTTCCTGATCTGTTCGTTACCGTTACCGGTTGACTTTCGGCGCTCATGGCGCCCTCCTCGATATTGAGCGCCCATCGGCGCGAGGGCAACGCCAACCGTGACAGGCCCTCCGACCGGGTGTGCTCACAGGTCGGCCTTACACCACAAAGTGTACCCACGCTATTTATTGGCAAACCTTAAATTCCTGTCCGCCCGCGAGCGCCGCTGACTGCTGTTCCCGCAGGTAAGACGCAGGTTTATATGTCCGCGTGTCGTGTCATCCCGGTCGGAGGGGAACGATTTCAGGAAGAGGTCGGCTCATGAACGCTATTCGAGCAATCTCTAGCGGCGTGGCTCTGACGGCAGTCCTGGCAGTGGTTGCGCTGGGTTTGGCGGCCTGCGATTCGGATGAGGAGGTGTGCTGCTGGCCCACCGCCGCGATCGGCACTCGCTATGCCGAACTTTCCGGTCCGACCGGTCCCCTCGGGGACTGCCGAGGTGGGGAGTTCGACAGAGATGGCGGCCGCGTTCAAGACTTCGACAACGGTGCCATCTACTGGACAGACAAGACCGGGGCATGGGAAGTGTATGGACTGATCGGGGAAAAATACGACAGTATGGGCGGGCCCGCGTCCGCGTTGCGATGGCCGGTCAGCGGAGAATTGTCCACGCCGAACGGCCTGGCCCGGTTCAACCGGTTCCAGACCGGCAACATCTATCACTCCCCGGCGGGAACCCACGCCGTCTACGGCGGTATCTTCGGCGAATGGGCCCGGCAAGGCTACGAGAACGGCCGACTCGGATTCCCCACCTCCGACGAACACGACGTCCCCACCGGCCGTCGCATGGATTTCCAACGCGGCTGGATCGAATGGAACGCCACCACGGGGCAACTCACCACCGGGTGAGGCGCGCTCGCCAGGGTCGGCGCGGATCATCGGCGCCGATCCTTCTCCGAGTGCGAGAGCAGCACTTCGGCCCCGGGGAGCATGAATCCGGGGCCGAAGCGGCAGTGGTGCTATACCCGACTGGAGTTCGGCGTCGCCGTCGATGAAACCGGACGCATGAGCGGCGTGGTCACGGCGGCGTATCTCGCCCTGCCCTGCCCCGCAGCTCGGCCCAGGTGTTGTTTCGCAGCCGCACGAACGCCGGTCACTGGAGGTTGGGGACACCGCTTGCGGTGTTCGTGCGTATCGCGGTGAACAGCGGGTAGGCGGTACAAGCATCTACTTCGATGAAATGGAGGCGTCATGAGGGACGTCGACGACAATGTTTCCGCAGGCCGCGGCCGTCCGCTTCGGATTCCGCGTAGCCGGGGAGCCCTCGGCGGGCTCGCGGTGCTGCTCCTGGGCGTGTGGGGTGCGCTGATCCCGTTCGTCGGGCCGTACTTCGATTTCGCGTTCACTCCGGACGAGCCATGGGTGTGGACGGCTGCGCGTGGGTGGCTCCAGGTATTGCCCGGCGTCGCCGCGATCATCGGCGGATTGCTCATGTTGGCAAGCCGCAACCGACTCGTGGCGAGCTTCGGTGGGTGGCTGGCAGTGGCGGCGGGCGTGTGGTTCGTGATCGGGCCGCTGCTGGCGGACCCACTGGGGATCGGGGACGTCGGGGAACCCGTCGCTACGTCCGACCTGAAGCGTGCCGTGCTGCAGCTGACCTACTTCTATGGTCTCGGTGCGCTGATCCTGTTCTTCGCCGCGGCCTCGCTCGGCCGATTGTCAGTGCGTAGCGCACGCGATATCGCCTTCGCGCGACGCGAGATCGATGCCCGAGCCGCCGGAGCAGACAGTCAGCGCCGGATAGCCGACACGCCAGGCCCTGTGGAACCCGGCTCCCGGGCTGATTCCGTAGCGGGGCCGAAGCCGAACAAGCCCGGGCTGCACCGCGGGTGAACAACCCATTCTCGGCGGCGTCTCCCGAAGACGGCGGGCGGGCTCTCGGCTCGGTGAACGCCAACGTCTCGCACTACCGGGCCGCCGCCGAGGCGCTTGCGGACCCGGACGTGCACTGGCTCGAATCGTTGCTGACCCGCCGGGTACCGCCGGCTGCCGCAGCGTTCGTTGCGCACCCCGACGACGTCAAAGTCGTCATCGACCTGGAGGACGGTGACGGCGATGAGCCCGTCCGGAATGGCCCGGATGCGTGAGCGGGCCGATCTCGGGTAGCGCGAACCGGGAGATCTGCGTGCCGCAGGCCGGCAGCCTGCGGCACCCCCGACCGAGAACGAGGAGGACCGTATGAATTCCGTTGCGCCGATGATCGATGCGCACCCTTCGGCACCGGCCCACCGGGACGAGCTGATCGCCTGCCTGCAAGCCTGCCGGGAGTGCGCGGGCACCTGCGCGATGTGCGCGGACGCCTGCCTGAGTGAAGAGGCTGTCGCCGACCTGCGCGCGTGCATCCGCACCGACCTGAACTGCGCCGACATCTGCGTGGCGACCGCAGCCGTGCTTTCCCGCCCCGGCAGCGCCGACACCGCCACGCTCCGATCCCTGCTTGAGACCTGCGCGCTCGCTTGCGGACAGTGCGAGCGGGAATGCGACCGGCACGCAGCACACCACGAGCACTGCCGGCTCTGCGCCGAGGCGTGCCGACGGTGCGCACAGGCGTGCCGGGCGCTGCTGTCCGTGCTGGGCTGAGCCGACGCGATGTGGTTCGATTCGTGGTCCGGCATCGGCCGGGTTCTACTGGTGGGCTCGGCCGCCTACCTGACCCTGGTCGTGGTGCTGCGGGTGTCCGGGAAGCGGACACTGGCGAAGCTGAACGCCTTCGACTTCGTGGTCACCGTGGCGCTCGGCTCGACCCTGGCGACCATCCTGCTCAGCACCGACGTCTCCTGGCTCGAGGGCGCTGTGGCGCTGATACTGCTGGCGGTGCTGCAATTCGCCGCCGCCCTGCTCGCCACCCGCCTGCCCGGCGCGCGCACGCTGCTCACCGCGGGCCCCACCCTGGTGCTGCGAGAGGGGCGCCTGCTCGAGGAGGCGATGCGCGGGCAACGCGTCGGCGCCGCCGACATCCGGCACGCGGTGCGCGCCACCGGCACCGGTGACCTGAGCCGGATCGCCGCGGTGGTTTTGGAGACCGACGGAACCCTGAGTGTGGTCTCCCGCGAGTCGATGGGGAACGGCTCGGCACTGGAGGGAGTAGGGGAAATCCGATGAGCGGGATGCACCGCCGCCGGGAGCTGCCGGGCGTTGGAGATCCTGCCCGAGGAGACGCTGCGCTCTACGGCGGCGGTGCTGGTGATCTCCATCGGGGCGGTGGTCGCGGTGATCGGTTTCCTGCGCGCGCTGCCCCGCAGGGACCCGGACGCGTTCGTTCCGGTACGGCTGACGCTGGGGCGTTTCCTGGCGCTCGGCCTGGAGTTCCAGCTCGCCGGTGACATCCTGTGCACGGCCGTCGTGCCCAGTTTCGACCAGATCGGCAAGCTGGCCGCGATCGCGGCCATCCGGACGGCGCTGAACTACTTCCTCGCCCGCGAGGTCGCCGAGGCGCAATGCATCCTGGGCCGCAAGCGCGACGCGGGCGACGGGCCCGCGGATGTCGGCGACAAGCCGTCGCCGTGACCACCTGGTGGGGTGCGACGGCGGCGCTGTTCGCCGGAGCCGGGGTGGTGCTGGCCGCGCTGGCACTGGTGAGGACCCGCTCGCTGTCGGCGTCGCTGCCAATCCTGCTCGATCTGCTGCTCGTCGCAGGGCTGCTGCGCCTCGGCGCGGCCGATTCCTGGCGGACCATCATCGCCGCCGCGACCGTGGTCGCGCTGCGCCGGCTGCTGACCCGGTCGCTGCGGCACGCAGCGGCGGCACGCGCCGGGTCTGCCGCCGCGATGATCCGCGGGCACCGAGCGTAGGTCCGGCCCTTGCCGCGCGGGCGGCGGATCGAAAGGGCTCAGAGCTGGCTGCGCACCCTCGGCTACCGGGTCAGCCCCGCCGGATTCCCCTCGATGTCGCCGCTGACCGCGGCCGCGGTGGCTCCGCACCGGGCAAGCGGCAGCGGGGCCCGCTCGCGCACCTTCTCCAGTGTTCGGTGGAGAAAGGATCGAGCGCCGGCGAGCGGCTGTCATCGGTAGAAATACCGAACCGGGCGGACGGTCGGTGCGAGTACCTGCCGGAACACCCGTCCGCACCCGCTTCGGCGGCGGATCGTCCAGGACGGCCGTGCCCCGGCGGATCCTCGTGTCCACCGCGCCCCCGCGGGTAAGCTCGGCCAGATGCCGCCAGCCGCCGAATCCGGGACCACCGAGGTCCCCGCTGACATCCGGCGGCCGAACCGGGCCTCCGGCTTCCTCGGCCGCATCCGAGCGCGCAGGCAGGCGCTGCGCGACGCCGTGCGCACCCGGCTGTGGCCGGTGCCCGCCGCCGCCGTCGTCACCGGCATCATCGCGGGCATCCTGCTGCCCGAACTCGATGCCCGCCTCGACCCCGAACTGCCCGCCGCCTTCACCGACTACCTGTTCGGCGGCGGCGCCGACGCCGCCAGGACGATCCTCGGCACCATCGCCACCGCGCTGATAACCGTGACCTCGCTGACCTTCTCGCTCACCCTGGTCACCCTGCAACTGGCCAGCAGCCAGTACTCGCCCCGCCTGCTGCGCACCTTCTCCGGCGACCCCTTCGTGCAGCGCACCCTCGCCCTGCTCCTCGGCACCTTCACCTACGCGCTCACCGTCCTGCGCACCATCCGCAACGCCGACGGCGACGTGAACGAATTCGTCCCGCAGTTCTCGGTCACCACCGCCTACGCCCTCGGCGTCGCCTGCGTACTCGCGCTGGTGTTGTTCCTCGGCCACCTGGTCCGCCAGATCCGCATCGAAACCATGCTCGACCAGGTCGCCACCGAAGCCATCGCCACCGGCCGCCGCCTGCTCCGCCCCCTGGACTCCGACGACCACCCCGCCCCGCCGCCTCCACCCCCGCCGAACCCCCACATCACCGCCGCCGCCGGCTCCGGATTTCTCGTCGAGATCGACGAACAACGCCTCCTCGACATCGCCGTCGACTGCGACACCGTCCTCTGGGTCCAGCACACCGTCGGCGACACGGTCGTCGCCGGCACCCCCGCCGTCCTGCGCCCCGACTCCGGCGACGACATCGACCACCGCATCGCCAGCGCCCTGCACCACGGCCCCGAACGCACCACCACCCAAGACCTCGGCTACGGCATCCGCCAGCTCACCGACGTCGTCGTCCGCGCCCTCTCCCCCGGCATCAACGACCCCACCACCGCCGTGCACGGCCTCAACTCCGCCGCCACCGTCCTGCGCGCCTTCGCCGACCGCCACTGCGGCCCCCTCACCCTCGTCGACCACCACGGCACCGCCCGCGTCCACCTCCCGCGCCCCGACCTGCCCGAACTGCTCGACACGGCCTGCGCCCAGCCGCGGCACTACGGCGCCCACGATCCGCTCGTCCTGCACGGGTTGCTGTCGCTGCTGGGAGCGTTGGGCCACACGTGCCGCCGGGAAGGAGATCGGGCGGCCGTGCGCGAACAGCTCTCGCGGGTGGGGCGCACGATCGCGGATCAGGAGTTCGACGACGGAACTCGGCGGGGATTGGAGGAACACCTCGCGGTGGTGACCGACACAGCGATTCGATGACCTGTGGCGGCCGTGAACTCTCGGCGGGGCTGGTGCACGAACAGGTGACGGTGCTTAGAGCTCCTAACGGGATCGGCCGGGTAGCGGCGAGTCTTGTTGTGGTGCAGCATGTTCAGTCGGGCGGCACCGCGGATCGTGGACGATGGGTTGTGGGCAGTGATCGAGCCGCTACTCCCCGTGCGAGCGCCGGGAACGCCAGGTCCGCCTCGCATGGACAACCGGCTGGTGCTGCAGGGCATCCTGTTCATGCTGTTCACCGGTATCGGATGGGAAGGCCTCCCGCAGGAGCCCGAGCCCGGTCGACCGCCGCAAGACCGGCTCGAAGCACCACGTCCTGACCTGCGGCAACGGGCTACCACTGGTCGTCGCGTTGTTGGGCGCGAACCTCAACGACCGCCTGATGCTGCCCGCGCCGCTCGACTGCGCCCGTTGCGCGGCCGGCCAGGCCCACCGCGGCGCACGATCCGGATGCTGATCGCCGACAAGGGCAACGACTACCCGCGCGTGCACGATGAACTGCGCCGACGCCGCGTCACCGGCTACATCCCCCGGCACAGACCCCCCGACGAGGTCACACCGGCCCGCTGGGTCGTCGAGCAGACCCTGTCCCTGCTGCGCCAATTCCGCCAGCTCGCGACCCGCTGGGAACACCGCACCGACATCCACCGGGGCTTCCTGTCACTGGCGGCCACGCTCATCTGCTGGCGACGACTGCGCAACCAAACCTGTTAGGAGCTTTTGGCCAGCTTCCGATTCCGTCGCAGAGCCGGCGCGCCTGTTCGTCGCTGACGAGGTCTGCGCCATAGTCGCGGGGAAAGGGGGGAGCCGGGGCGGTGGGGTGGACGCGCTCGAGCAGCGCTGCCAGCGCGGTGTGCCCGGTGACACCGGGGCGGTCGAGCAGCGGGTGCAGCACTCCGGCGCGGATGCTCACCAGCCGTTGGGCGGATCGCTCACGCTGGGACTCGAGGTAGGGATCAGGAGCACCGCGGTGGCCACGGCCTCGGTGAGGAGAGCGGTGGCGAGGGTGACCGCGACGACAGTCCGCGCCCGCATACCGAGACTCCGCCCTGGCAGTTCCCGGTCAATACCCGACATCGACGCGATACCCGAGGCCGCGCACGGCGACAACGATCCGCGGAGCGGAGGGGTCGCGCTCGATCTTGGTGCGCAGCCGGGACAGATGCACGTCGGCGCCGTTGCACCGAACGCGGGCCCTGCTCCCATATCACCCGCAGCGCCTGGTCGGCGGCCCCCGCCTCCGTCACACAAAACCCTCGTCCTCCAACGCCAAAAGCAGCGACGCGCGAACATGGTCGTCGTCTTCCACGATCACCAGCTGTGTCATTCAGATCCCTCCGAGCGCCACCTGAAGTACCCCACCCCGCGTCCGAGGAAACTTCTGCGCCCTGCCCGGCACGCATCGACCTGATTCGGACCGGCCTCGCTGGTTATCCGCCCACCATGCGGAGGACAACGCTGATGATGCTGACCGTCCCGCTCGCGATCGTGGCCGGCGGGTGCGCCGACAACGAAGGCGAGAACTCCAGCCACGCCCGCGGCAGCGAGGGCACGGCCGGAGAAGTCACAGTGCAGAACGCCTATCTGGTGCCCGCGCTGCTGCCCGGAACCTGCGTGATCCAGTACGACGCGCCCGCCGAACTGTCGTTCACCGCGACCAACAACGCGGGCGAGCCGGACCGGCTCGTCGGCATCGAAAGCCCGGCGGCGGGATCGGTGCGGATTCAAGCCGATCCCGATGAACTGGTGATCGCCGCCGACGGCGCGCTGGCGGCCGGGCAACCGGTCGAGCAGCCCGATCGCCCGGGCAGCGAAGCCCCGATCACCGTCGATGTCGTCGAGCTGCGGGACTGGGTGCAGCCGGGACGCAACCTCGACATGCGGTTCACCTTCGAAAACGCGGGGACCGTACAGATGGCGATCCCGGTCGACGCCTGCCCCACCCAGCAGACACCCTGAGCGACCGGTGCCGCGTCCCCGGTCTCGTCCCCGGGAAAGTGATAACCAGGAGGCGATGCCTCCCGCTTCCGGCACCGCCGATCGCGGTAAACCGCCCCCGGTTCGTCGTCGAGGCCCCCCGGGACGGTCATCCGTCGAGGCGGTGAGTCCGTGGACGCCAAGATCCCAGAGAGAAGGCGATGTCGAAGGGGTCCGCACCGGGGTCGGGGATGTGGGCCAGGCGGATAGGTCATCGTCGCGTGCGCGGTCAGCCACACGCGGGCGTGGACACCGTCGACCTCGCACGGGACCCGAAGGCGGGCGGCGATCCGACCCAGTATGTCCCCGGTTTCGGCGCGGCTGCCGCGGGCCACGGTGTCGACCGACCGCCAGGCGCGGGCGGGCGCGGTGTAGCAGCGGTGGACCCCCGACACACCCACGGCGCCCGGTACTTCCGCGCTGGCACTGCCGAACAGGCTGGTGTCATCGAGACAGTCTTCGAGTAGTCGATCGGAAGAACCCATGAGCGACGGTTGCCATACCGTAAATCCCCAAGATCGCCGTGGTGATCGACACGGCAGATCTCAAACGGTGCGGGGCTGGAGGATCGGCCCCGGCCCTCATTGGCGAACCCTCCGAATTGGTCGGAGGTATAGGAATTGGGTCAGGTCGGCCTCTTCGCGAGTGCCTTCGCAATTTCGGGTAGGAGGGGTCGCCAAGTCGCGACCAGTGGTCCGGCCGGAATTATCCGGAAACGGGGAATCGGACGAGGTGGATCCGGAATCTTGCAATTCTCGATGACAATCGGCCTCGGCCGTAGATCGGTGCACGTCACGACCTCCTGTCCACGGGCGTCGGTACCGGTCACGCACAGCGGACAGTCGACCAGCTGCCCGATCTCGGTCGTCTCGACGGTCAACCGATCACGCTCCGCGGATAGTCTGTAGTCGAGGGTTCCGCCCGGGACGGTGACGCTACCGGTCGCAGTGGTCAGTAGCTCGCCGTTCAGCGACCATTCGAAGTCGATCGGCAGCGCCATCAGATTCGGCTGGGCATCCAGGACTGTTCGGGAGCGGACACCGAACCGTTGACAGAGCGTCGCTCCCGGATTGAGTTGTTCGCCCTTGGCGCGTACGGAGAATCGAGATCGAAGGTCGATTCGCGGAATGGGGTTGTCGTAGGTTACCCAGGTCATGTGGAACCGGTCGGCTTCCTCGTCCTGCCAAGCCCGCACTCTGGCAAAGCGGCCTGCGCTCGTGCGAACGGCGAAGACGACCCCGCCGAGGAATATCCGTCCGAAGTCGAGAACGAATTCCTCGCCACCGATTGGGATATCTGTCCGAGGTATCCGGCGATCCGTCAACTCGAGCCGAGCCATTCGCTCCGGTGTCAACTGTTCATACGATATCGCTACGACCTGCAATCGCGCTCCGTCTACCGTGGAAACTCCTCGGATTGGCGACCAAACCAGGTCGGCTCCTGGAAATGTGTCCGGTTCGATGGTTCCCGAGTCGAGATCGACAGCGAATCCGGATCGGGATGAATGACTCCCTTCTTCCCTTGCCAGTATGCGGAACTCTGGGATGATCGAGCAGCGCAGCTCCAGATCATCGAGCTCGATGCCGTCGATCCGCAGAGATCCGCCGAACAGGCCGCGCAGACCGCTGGAAGACGAGCTGCGCCAAAGTCTGTTGACAAATTGTTCCAACAGTATCTCGAGGAACTCGACGCCCGCTCGCAGGACGATGAGGACCGACGCCGCGATCGCGGTTCCTACGCCGGGGAATATGACACCGAGCAGGCCGCCGATGATATAGGCGCTCGGCGGGAGCTCGACTTCGACGTCGACGTTCGGTCTCGTGAAGGAAATGGTGACGCCACCGTCTTCTGCCGAGAAATCGGCGAAGAAGGTAAAGGTCGCTTCGATGTCGGCGAGGCGAGTGGTGTGCTCCGCGAACCCGTCGAATCGAATCCTGTTCCCGTCGACTCGTCCTGTGAATCTTCTTATCCGAATATCGTCGATGGTCACCGGGGATCTCAGTTCGAACGGAGACGCGAAACTGTCCGGGGGTATTTCGAGCTCGTCTGCAGCCTCCCTGCGGAACTGTGCGAAGAGAAAACGATTGCTGATCATGAGTAGTGCCGGACTGGCGGGTGGTACGAAGTTCTGCCGTACGTCGTCGATACGACCAGCATTCGGATCACCGCCCGAATCGGCCGACATTCGTATCCCGAGCGCGAGGCAGTCGCGATCCGTGAACTTCATGTCGTTGATGGTCGTCACCCGGATATCGGAGATTGTATTCGCCGAAACCGGGGGTGACAAAGGCATACGCTGAACGTCTTCCCGTAGCGTTTCGGCCAGAATTCTCCGCATTTCCGCCCGCGCCTGTTCGGCCGGTATTCCCTGCTGGTTGAGAGCATTGATGGAGTCCGTATCGAAATCGAGGTCGATGTCGTCGTCCGCGATACCGGTGAAATTCAGGAATATAGAGATTTCCCCGTCCTCCTCAGTCGTTCTAATTCGTTCCTCGATCTGAATTGTGCCACCAAGTCCGGTGATTTCACCGGCGAGCTCCTGCGGTTCGTCGATGACGAGGGTAGAGTCGGAGAAATCGACGAGCAATCGTATGATGGATGGGGTTGCCGCTAGATCGACGGTCGGTGTCCTGAAATTCAGGAATGCGGTCGCCTGGATCGGACTGTCCTCGTCGGTTCTGGATACGATCGGAGGGAAAAGGGACTCGGTGAGGAATGCGTTGGCGATCTGGTTGTTCAGCTCGTCTTCGGACACCTGTAGCAGCGCATCGAAATCCGATGTACGTGTGCGTTGCATCGCTAGTCACGACCTGTCTTGTTCCCGCGGTTCTTTGCGGTGGTGACTGCCACCTCGGCTAGTTCCGCGCCCGGAGGTAAGACGTTCGTCTCTCCCGCCGCGCGGTGAATCCGTTGGAGTAACTTACGCTCGAAACGGGTTAGGTCCACGCCGGCGGCCACGAGCGCATCGACCGGCTGGGTGATGAAAAGCTGGCGGTTCGCGGCATTCTTCGCGAGCCAGTTGACGATCTTGCGGTCGGATTCCTCGATCTTGGACGCGAGCGCCTTCGGCAATCCGGTACCCGCGGCGGCGGTGGCGGTCCCGCCTTGCGCGTGGCGCGATACATCGGTGAGGTGTTTCAGCGCCCCCTGCCGTGCGCCGAACCGAATTCGCACGTTGAGTTTGTAGCCTTGTGGAACCCGTGCGCCAACCCTGTCCAGACGGGCGGAAGAGGCGGCGGAGTCAGTATCGCAGTCGGACGGTGTTGTGTGTTCCATCGTGTCTCCTAACTCGAGCGGTCCGGATTTCGTACCTGATCGGCGAAGTCTGCGGATTGACTTCCGGACATATCGCCAATAACGACCGTACGACTCTGGTGAGGAGAGGCACACGAGTAGCTACCTACTCGGATTTCCTGTGGCGACATGTCTCGCCGCCGAGCCGGAACGGAGTCTCCAAGCACCCGTTCGCCCGCTTGACCACGCCATTGGACAGTTGTTGACCCAGCTTGAACACCACGGAATTCGTCTCGACCCATGTCGGCATGGACGGTCGTGACACGGTCGAGGTCGCCTGCCTCGGCGTACAGTTCCACGAGGACATCCAGAAGGGCTTGACTGTCTTTGCCGCCACGAGACTGATCAAGTAGTGGTCGTAGCCGAGCAGGTTCGGGCCCGAAGCCAGCACATCACCACCACTCGAGGGCAGCAGTTCCCGAGCGGGGGAGAGGCCATTGTTCGCCGTTGCCGGAGAAGCAACTGCTGCCATTGCAGGGCCTCCTCGATTCGGATGGATGGAACCTGCAACGAAAGCTTTGTGGGGTATCCAACACCGTTCGCTATCTGCTGTCGAGAGCTATTCGTGAGCTTCTGCATCGACAAGTCCCTTCCGTCATTGGCTGACGAGTCAAATCGCGTGTCGTTCGGCGGCCGTGGGCTGAAATGGGCAGAGCTGCGAACCGGTGTTCGGCTCCTGGGGGGGACGAAGCGCGGGACCATGGTTCGGCCGATCGGCCCGACCCCGCAGCATCCGCCGCTGTGACCAGCGTGCCCAGACATCGAAATGGCGACTGGGCGCTGGTGGATCGGCCCCAGGAGGGTGGCGTGAGGGGCGAGCTGTTCCCGCTGAGGCACCCGGCGCCCAGTCGGTGGGGATGGACCGGCCGAACCTGGGCGACCCTGATCACCCTGATTGCCCTGGCGTGCTCCCCGTGCCTGCGGGGAGGGGCCCGGAGACGACGAGGGGGATGCCGAGTGAAGGCCGGTGCTCCCCGCGCACGCGGGGGTGAGCCCCTGCAACATCTCGCGCGCAAGCGAGTGCATTGTGCCTCCCCGCACTGCGGAGATCAGCCCAGGTCGCGGGCCGTGTCGCGTGGGATGACAGGTGATGACGCTGTCATCACCTGTCAGTGTGATGCACCTGTTTTGGCTGGTTATGACCCTGTCATCAGCTGAGTGGTACATTCCGTATTGAAATGTAGCGACACGTCGTGAAACGGCAGTTGAGCGGCGGCGATGTGGCAAGGCCAGCTTCTTGACCAGGCCTTTTGCGGCGAGGCGGCCGAGGGTTCGATTCCCCCAGGCGGCTCAAGCAAAGGCCCACATTGACCCGGAGACCGGCGCGGTGTGGATCACACCAGGCATGGAAGGACGACGGCACCCGCACCGTCAATGTGCCGCTGAAAACCGGGCCCGGCTGGATCTGGCGCGTCCACGCGACACGCTGCTGTTCCACACCCGCAACGACACACCCGGCACCGCCTACCACTTCTACAAGAACGCCTGGCAGCCCGCGCTACGCCGCCTCGAGGCGCTGTCGCGCCGGGACTTCAGCTTGTTCACCAAGAAGGCCCTGTGGCGCGGTGAGGACCCCGAACTGCTGCTGGCCTACTACGGCAGCGCGGTCAACACGGTGCGGTAAGCGGCTGAGTCCCTACCCCTGCGCCACACCGGCATCTCCTGGAAGTTGCAGGACGGGGTGCCGCTGTTCGTCGTCTCCCGCGACGCCGGGCACGAATAGTGTGGATCTGGGGACACTCCGACGCCACGGCCGTGATCGGGCCGGGTGGCGTACGTCGCCACCACCCACCACGGCACCCTGCTCTCCTACCGCGAGGGAGAACTCCAACCCGCGACCCCACACGGACGAAATGGAGCCCGGGCGACTATGATCTCGACCGCCGCAGAATTGGAATCGGCGTAGAATTGCTCGAACTCGCCCGGCCCGCAGGCTACCGCACCCTCCAACGAAACGTCATGTGCCACAGTGATACACCACTCCGTCTTATCGAATAGGTGAAATGATCGACCAGGTTGTGGTGTGAGTAACATCAGCAGGGCGTGGCAAGCGTTGCGTGACATGCCGAGGACCGGCCCCATACCGAACGCCGCGAGATCAGCGGCGCGTCTGCCCTCCAGCGGTGCGGACGGTTTGCGGTCTGTTGTGCGAACAGATATCGCCGCCGACGAGTCGCTCGCCCCGGGGTTGAAACGTGCCGTGGACGACCCAGCTACGCCCGAGGTCGACTCGATCCACGGCCGGGATCTGCCCGAACTGGCCGCCGCGCGGGGCTTCGGCAGCAGCAGCGCCACCGATCCACGGCGGCCTCTGCGTACCGGGACCTGGAATGTCGCCGGGCTGCAAACCATCCGGTCCCACGGCATGTGGGACTACAGTCCGCGCGACGTCGACTACTTCGCCAAGGTGCTCAACAGTGTGCACCCTCCACCCGATGTCCTGCTCTTCCAGGAGGGGCAGGTCAGTCGGGCCTTCAACGAGATGTCGGTGGGCCGGGCCAGATCGGATCTACGTGAGCTGGCCAAATCGCTCGGTTACCCGCACATCCACGAAACCGTCATCTCCAGATCGCACATGTCCGCCGACCAAGACTTGTCCATGGCGATCATGAGCAAATTACCGTTCGAGCAAACATGGGCCCGGCGGATCCCGGATCCGGACCTGCCCCTGACCCTGTTCGGCGAGCCGGTCGATCCGCTGCCGCGGTACGTCCAAGGCGCGACAGTCTCCGGCATCACCGTCGTCAATGCGTTCCCCATACCATTGGGCGTCCTCGGACACGACTACGAAACCAGCGGAGGCGCACAGCACGCCACAGAGATCGCCGAGACGCTGCGATCAATGATCAAAGGCCCCACAGTGATCGGCGGCGACATCAACACCGCACGCCCCGAAGTGGTGTACAAGGACCACTTCGACGACATGGGCCTCAGCGCCGCCCTGCCACCCGGCACCAAAACCGTTCCCGGGTGGGACGGCTCACCCGATCAGGTGTACTCCACCCGCGAATTCGCTACCGTCGACAGCCTTGTCGTCCCCACCCGTACCGACCATCATTTGATCTTGACAGATCTCGCCGTCACCGACCCCGATTTGCTCGAAGCCCTCAGCCGAACACGACAGGCACAACCGTAGACAACCGGCTCGCCGCGGGCGGTGACGCCAAAGGGCCTACGCGCCTGTCCGCGCGCCGTCGGCGCGCGGACAGGAGTCGGGGATCCTTTCGATGGGTCGGGGCTCAGGCTGCCGTGATGGTGTTGGTGTCCAGGGTGACCGCGCCGTTGAGGGCCAAGACGCTTCCGTTCACGGTGGCGCCGGTTGTCACCGTGTCCGAGGTGAAGGTCAGGATGTTGCCGGCGAAGTTGGTGTTGGCGCCCAATGTGGCCGAGCTACCGACTTGCCAGAACACGTTGTCTGCGGTGGCACCGTTGATGAGGTTCACGGTGCTGTTCGCCCCGGTGATCAGTGTCGTCCCGGCCTGGAAGATGAACACCGCGTTCGGATTGCCTTGCCCGTCGAGGGTGACGGTGCCGTTGAGGCCGATCCCGCCCACTGCCTTGTAGACCCCGGAGGTCAGGGTTTGCCCCGCCAAATCGGCGACCACGAACGCGGTGGGTGTGCGGCTCGCCGCGTCGAGGTAGGCAGCCTGCAAATCGGTGTGTGCCTGCGCCGCGACCAAGTCCCCGGCATGGATCGCTCCGCCGGTCACCGTTCCCGGCGGGAATCCGGTCACTGCGGTGCCCGGGCTGACACCCAGGTTCCCCGTGATGGCCGTGGCTCCGGCGTTGGTGACTGTCGAGGCACCCAGCACCGCGAACGACGCGGCTGTCCCCAAATTGACCGGCGCCAGACCCGAAGCGTAGGTGTAGGAGACACCGTTGCTGGTTCCGCCGGGGGTGGTGACGGTGACCTGCACTGTGCCAGCTGCATGGGCTGGGGTGAGGACGGTGATCTGGGTGTCGGAGTTGACGGTGAACAGGGTCGCTGGTGTCCCACCGAAACTCACTGCGGTGGCGCCGGTGAGGCCTGTGCCGGTGAGCACAACCACTGTTCCACCGCTGGGCGGCCCTGAGCTCGGAGTGACGCTGATGAGGGTGGGCACCGCGATATAGGTGAACGCGACACCGTTGCTGGTTCCGCCGGGGGTGGTGACGGTGACCTGCACTGTGCCAGCTGCATGGGCTGGGGTGAGGACGGTGATCTGGGTGTCGGAATTGACGGTGAACAGGGTCGCTGGTGTCCCACCGAAACTCACTGCGGTGGCGCCGGTGAGGCCTGTGCCGGTGAGCACAACCACTGTTCCACCGCTGGGCGGCCCTGAGCTCGGAGTGACGCTGGCGAGGGTGGGCACCGCGATATAGGTGAACGCGACACCGTTACTTGTGCCAACCGCGGTGGTGACGGTGACCAGTACCGTCCCAGCTGCATGGGCAGGTGCCACCGCCGTGATCTGTGTCGGTGAGTTGACCGTGAACGAGGTTGCCGGTGTCCCACCGAAACTCACTGCGGTGGCTCCGGTGAAGTTCGTCCCGGTGAGCACGACCGTCGTACCACCTGTTGCGGACCCCGAAGCCGGATTGATGCCGCTCAAGTTAGGAAGCCCGCCACCATAGGTGTACGGCATCGGGTTGCTCGTGCCGTCCAGCAGTGCCTGTACGGTGACGTTCACCGTGCCGGTTCCTGGCGGGGCGATGGCCGTGATCTGCGTATCGGAGTTGATGGCGAATGTCGTTGCGTTCGTGCCGAACCGGACAGTCAAGGGACCGACATTGGCGAATCCGGAGCCGTTGATGATTACAGAATTGAGACCCGCTGGAGGGCCGAAAGACGGATTCAGCGAGGTGATGACAGGTGCCATTTTCTTACCTTCTATTCAGGAAACGTGAAAAGGGTTCTCACGCAGCAGCAGAGGTCTGATCGTTGTTGGGCCGCTAATACCAGTAGTCCTCCAGTTGAGGTACTTTGGCAATGCATTCCCAGTCCGTTTTCGTCCGGTCTTGTCCGTTTTCGTCTGCCGCCGTTAGCTATTGGAAAGCTGGACATCAGGCGTGACCTTGCCACCCGGATTCGACAGGGCACCGTCGTCTACTTCGGGTGCTGCCGTGTGCGGGCGAAATTCTGGTGCCGGTTGATCACGGCTCCAGGCACCGGGCGTATGGCCCCGATGGCCACGAAAACAGACATCACCTGAGTTGGTGTGTCGGATCGGCCTGTCCTGCTGGGAAGGCCACCGGTGGGTTGGTTCAGGCGTGGGCGGGTCTGTAGGAGCCGGTGATGGGCGTCTGCGGCCGGGCAGTATGACAAGAGAGGGAGGTCGATGCCTGACCTCGATTTCTATGTCCACTTCGCCACGCGTGGCGAAGTGCCGGGGCCGGATCGGACACAAATCCTGCTGCGTGGGAAGCACGAGGTTTGCACTATCTCGAGGACAGGGCACGGGACCTCATGCGGCGGGGCTACGGACTCGCGGAGCTTTCGTTCCATGTGGACGAGGGCGCGTGGCGCTGCTTCGGTATCAACGTGCAGGCGCCCCGTTTGAGCTGGGGTGACGTGTCCACTGTGCGGGTGCCCCTGTGGAACGACCACGGCGAGTTTGCACCTCGGGTGAAATGCAACGAATTAGCTGCCAACCATCACCAGTTCGGGCTATGCATCGAAACCGGACAACGACGCGGTGACCACGAACATTCACAGGTGCCGGGTCACCGAATCCGGTTATGAGGGTCTTCGTTGTCGACGACGCTGACCCTTACGAATATGCCGACGTGGGTGCGGAATACCCTGCCGAGCACAGCGTGGGCGATGTGTGGTCCATCGTACGGTTCCCTGCTCGATGGTCGGCGCGAGGTTGGCGCGAGGCCCTGCCGCAACAACAGTGGCGAAATTCGCGCGCACAAAAACCCCACTCCACCAACTGATGTCGCGATTCACGACCGACTGCTGCCCGGATTCACGATCGAAACCAGGTGCCGGTAAGAATCGCGTCATCCTACACATGAGCCGTAACTGCTTGGTAGCTCTGGTGGTGGCGGTGTAGTTTGCCGCGTGATGAGGGGCTTGACAAGGACGAGTTGCTCGATCGGTGGACGCTTGTCGGTGAGAAGTATCTCGGCGCGGCGGTCGGCGCCGATGCGGATCTCGGCGGCCGCGCAGGTAGTCGATGATCGTTTCACAACACGAGCGGGTCGAGGGCGTCGCTGTCGGGGGTGAGCGGTGCGGGTCGACTCCTACCGCACGTCGCTGAGGGCATGCGTCGCGCTGCACGAGAAACGGCACGTCGGCTGCCGTATCCACGACACGAGCGTTGATGCACGACCCTGCGGAGGAGTCCGGTCCGCGCGCGCAGCCGACGCGGGTCGGTCGGACCTCCTTGAAAGCACAGGAGTCAGGTCATTTGTCAACAGTGGGGCACCCAGACCGCTCAGTCCGATAATCATCGGGGATTACGGTGAATAACGGGGTATAGACGATGCGAGCTTCGGCGGCGGAGTCGATGACGAACATCATCCGGTTCCGTCCGAGTAACAGTTGCCACCTACCGGAATGGATGCGCACATGCAGATTCAGGTCAACACCGACAGCAACATCGACAGCGGCGAAAAGCTGATCCGGCACGTCGAGGAGGAGATCGCCTCGACGCTCGAGCGCTTCAGCGACCAGATCACCAGCGTGGAAGCCCACCTCAGTGACCAGAACGCGGGCAAAGGCGGACCGGACGACAAGCGATGCGTGCTGCAGGCTCGTCCAACCGGTCAGCAGCCGGTCGCGGTGACCCACAACGCCGCGACGATCGATGACGCCTGCCGGGGCGCGGCCGAGAGCATGGCGCATCTGCTCGCCAGCCGGTTCGGCCGGTTGCACGAGACAAAAGGTGGCGACTCCATCAGGCACCCGCACAAGAACCACCCGCACACGAACTGAGTCGGCAGCACCGGGTTGTTCGGTATTCGGGTGGCCCATCGATCTGTTGCCTCGGTTCAGGAATCTGGGTCGAACGTGCCGTCCCGGAGATCTTCGGATAGCGGGAACGCATTGCTGCGTTCCCGTCCCCTCAGTACCGCGCGAGCGCGTTTCCGCGCATACGGCGCGAGCAGGCCGCGAAGGAGTGGTATGTGATTGTTGTCACCACGGTATTTCAGGGGTTTATTCAGTCAGCCGGGATGTTCGATGTGAGGGGTTGTTTCGTGCATCACTGATGCATTATGTGCGTGGAGGTCCGGTCCGGTACGTCGTTGGCTATTGGTGGTAACGGCTGCGGGGACCGTCGCCACACTGGCGATTTGGGGCGGAGTCGCGTCGGCCGCGCAGCCCCCGGTTGGATTGGGGACCGCGACGTCCTTCGCGGTGTTGGCGCACGCTAGGACAACAATCCCGACGAAACCGTCGAGGTACCCGTCGATTTCCAGCAGCCAGGGTGGTGCAAGTTCGGGCCATCACCCGGCCAGCCGGGTTCGGCGGTGATCCTGGGTCACGCCGATTCCTTCGACGGTCCGGCTGTGTTCCACCGGCTTCGATCTTTGGAAGCAGGCGCTGAGTTCGAGGTGAGTTCGAGTGACGGACGGACAGCACGTTTCGCCGTCACCAAGGTCGAGACGTACCCGAAGACGGAGTTCCCGGCCCAAGAAGTGTATGGATCGCATGGCCACAGCGCATTGCAGTTGGTCACCTGCGGCGGTGAGTTCGACCACGAGACCCGAAGCTACCGATCCAACATCGTCGCCTACACCTCGCTGACCGAAATCGACCCAGCCGCTGCCGTCGGCGCCCATGAATGACCATTCTGTGGGTTCGAAGAGCTCCGGTTGATGGGTCCGCAAAGGGTCTGTCAGCGAGCTGCCCAGCCGGGGCCGGTCAGGCGCCGCGGCCGGTGCGCTGCTGGAGTTCATCGATCAGCTGCGATGCCTCCGCCTTGGTCAGCCCCTTCGGCACCTCCTCGCCCGCCTCCTGGGCCAGGGTATGCAGATAGGACTCCTGCGGGCCGGTCATCGGCTCGTCGCCGGTGGTCCACTGGTCCGGATCCTTCTCCGGCTTCGGCTGCACCATCACCGCTCCTCCCGTTGGACAGAACAAGTGTTCGATCCGTGCCTACCCGGATCGTGGATCTTCAATCACAGGTCGAACCGTTGCCTAGAACACTTCGCCGAGGGTGCGCAGCAGGAGGGCGATCCGGTCCTCGTCCCGGCGGTAGTAGGTCCACTTGCCACGACGTGTGGCGGTCACGAGACCCGCCTGGCGCAGCAGGGTCAGATATCGCGAGGTGGTCGACGGGCTCAAACCGATACGTCGCTGGATGTCGCTGACGCACACACCGATCTCGACATCCTCCGGCTCTTGGCCGGGAAAGCTCATCGGATCTTTCAACCAGACCAAGATCTGGCGTCGCGACGGGTTCGACAACGCCTGAAATACCTGGAGCAATTCCTCCTCGGACAGCACTCCCGCATCCTAGTCATGTTGAAGATTCGCGAAATGTGGATACACAATCGTGGGGTGACGCAAAGCCAATTCATTCGCCGGATGCCGGGCCACGATCCGGCACCGCTTCGAGCTCTGGGCGTGCACCGTGGCCACGCCAGTTCCGGTATCCGCGATGCGCGGCAAAGGCTCCGATGATCGCGGTGACGCACCACACGGCGATCGCGGTGTAGGCGAGAGGCGCCGAAAGCTCACCTATCGACGCGCCGAGCGCGGTATAGACGAATGCGCGTGGTGCGGATCCGATGAACGAGCCGACGATCATCTGCCACAACGGGACTCCGAACGTGCCGAAAACGTATGACGCCAGCGCATCCGAGATGCCGGGGACGAAGCGCTGGCCGACGACGGCCCACAGGCCACGCCGTTCGATCCGTGCGTCGATGCGATCGGCGCGCTCGCTGCCGAGCAACTCGCGCGCACTATCGCGGCCCGCCCGCCGTCCGAGGAGGTTGGTGATGGTCGCGGTGCCCACCGCCGCGCCCAGCGTCACGAACGTCCCGGTCAGCGGCCCGAACAGCAGGCCGCTCGCACCGGCCAGCAACGGGCCCGGGACGAAGATCGCGCCGAGTACAGCCGATGCCGCCACGTAGACCAACGGCGCCGCCGGCCCCGTCGCCGCGATCATGCCGCGCACCTCGGCGAGGTCGATCACCCGTGCGACGGCGACGAGATAGAACATGCCGAACAGGACCACGGCGAACAGCGCCAGCCGCCCGATGTGCCACCGTCGGCTGGTAGGTGAGGAGACCTCGTTGTCGGTCATGGTGAGTGCAATCCTGCCGCACGCCGCCCGCACCCTCGAATCGACGCGGATGCGGTGATCAGCCCGTACCGGGCCGCGCACTCCGAGTCACCCTACCGTCCGGGACAGGCAGAACCGGCCGATGGGTGAGCATCCGGACAAATTTTCTGCGAGGGTGTGTATATGGAGGTATTGGCCAGGAATCATGTGACTGTGAGCGGCAAGACCGGCGCGCCGGTGGTCGTACTCGCTCATGGCTTCGGGTGCGACCAGAACATGTGGCGGCTGGTCGTACCGACCCTGGAGCGTGATTTCACCGTCGTGGTGTTCGATCATGTCGGCGCGGGCCGCTCGGATCTGTCGGCGTGGAGCGCGCGGCGATACTCCAGTATGGACGGCTACGTCGAGGATGTGCTCGCGGTTATTCGCGACCTGGCGCTGGGGCCGGTGGTCTTCGTCGGGCATTCGGTGAGTGCGACGATGGGCGTGCTCGCCGCCGCACGCGAGCCCGCGGCGTTCGCCGGACTCGTATTGCTGGCTCCCTCGCCGTGCTTTATCGACGATCCGGCCACCGGGTACCGGGGTGGTTTCAGCGCCGACGACATCGAGGAACTCCTGGAGGCGCTCGATTCGAACTATCTGGGCTGGTCGGGTGCGATGGCGCCCGTCATCATGGGCAACCCGGAACGTCCGGAATTGGCCGAGGAACTCACCAACAGTTTCTGCCGCACCGATCCGGAGATCGCGCGCGTCTTCGCCCGTGTGACGTTCCTGTCGGACAATCGGGCCGACCTCTCCGCGGTGACCGTACCCACCTTGGTTCTGCAGTGCTCCGACGACGCCATCGCCCCGCGCGAGGTCGGCTCCTTCGTGCACGAACAAATCGCAGGCAGCCGACTGGTCACCCTGACGGCGACCGGCCACTGCCCTCAGCTCAGTTCACCGGCGGAGACCGCCGCCGCCATCGCCGCCTTCGCCCGCGAGACCGGATGACCGGCGCGGCGGGCGGCCGAGACTGTGGCAGGAATCGCGGAGACCTCGAAGCCGGACACGATGACGACGCGGCGTTCGCCGCGTTGCTCGAGGACAGCGTCGAGGACCTGTACGAACACGCGCCCTGCGGATACCTGTCCACCACGCTGGACGGCCGCCTCGCCAAAGTGAATGCCACACTGCTCGGCTGGCTGGGCTATCTGCGCGAGGAACTGGTCGGCCGTAAACAGTTCTCCGACCTGCTCACCGTGGGAGGTCGCCTCTACCACGAGACGCATTTCGCTCCCCTGCTTCGGATGCAAGGCGAAGTCCGCGGCATCGCCCTGGAGATGAAGGCCGCCGATGGGCGACGACTACCCGTGCTGGTGACCTCCATCGTCAAGACCGGCAGCCACGGGCAGCCGCTGCTGATTCGTACCACCGTCTTCGATGCCCGCGAGCGCCGCGCGTACGAGACCGAACTGCTGCGGGCACGGCGCGAGGCCGAGCAGGAGCGCGAGCGCCTCCAGCGTCTGAACGCCACTTTGCAGACCACACTGCTACCACCTGAACTGCCGCAGGTCCCCGGTCTCGAGGTCGCCGCGTACTACCACATCGCCTCGGCCGACGAGGTCGGCGGCGACTTCTACGATCTGTTCCCCATCTCCACGGACATCTGGGGAATGTTCCTGGGCGATGTCTGCGGCAAAGGCGCTCCCGCCGCTGCCCTCACATCCCTGGCCCGATACACCCTGCGCACGGCCACCGCCTACACCCGCGATCCGGCCGAAGTACTGGACACGCTCAACACCGCGCTCACCGAGCGCTACCACGGACACAACCCTCGGTTCTGCACGATCATCTTCGGACTGATCGAACCCACTCCCGATGGCGGGGGTTGCGAGATCACCTTGGCCAGTGGCGGACACCCGCCGGCCCTGCTCTTGCATTCCCACGGCGCCGTGGAGGAATTGCATACCCGCGGTGGTCAGCTCATCGGGGCGATCCCGCACGCTCAGATCGTCACCAGGAGCGCACGCCTGGAAGCCGGAGACACCTTGCTCCTCTATACCGACGGACTCACCGAAGCTCGTACGGAGGCCCACGGTGGTCGCTACGGCGACCAAGCCCTCGTCGATTTCGCTCGGGGCCTCGCGCCTGTCACGGCTTCCGGTGGCGTCGCAGCCATCCGAGAACTGCTGCACTCCTTCGGATCCGGAGTGGAGGACGATACCGCCGTTCTCGCAATCCACGCGCTACCCCCTTCGCAGAGCACGACGCGCTGATCCCGCGCTGGGATACCGCGCCGCCGCGAGATCGGGGGCTCCTTGTGGGGCACAAGTAGATCCGCGCGGCCGTGTCACCGAGCCGTCACCTGCTGGAACGCCACTTCGCCGAAATGGGAACGGCCACATGTGTTTAATGAGCCGTCGAATAGTGGCACAATTCATAGCGAACCAATATTCGCGTAACCCGGGCGTAACCATGTTCCGCTCAGGGCGGTGAGGAGGGACGTCAGTCCAGATGGGGAGACGCACACGCGCAATGCCTCCGCGCCCGGATGCTCACCGTCGCCCGGCGCCGCGCTCCGGACGCCGAAGGGGGGAGTTTGTGCGCCCTGCACGGGCCAGGCCGGCCCGGGGCATGAGCTCGTGCAAGACGAGTCGCACCCATCGGCTTCGCGTGCTGCCAGGCCCGTCCGAGCCGAGATCTCGCCGATGTCGAGAAGAGGCGGTGAATATCGACTGATCCCGCCACCCTCACGCAGGGGCATGGACGGACTGGCTAATTCTCGAGTCGAGGTGATCATCAAATGTTGGAAACGCAAACCAAGGTAGTTCGAAGTCTGGTTCCCGCCCGGATGGACCGGCTTCCGTGGACCAGGTTTCACTGGCTCATCGTCGTCGGTCTGGGCGTCTCCTGGATTCTGGACGGGATCGAAATCCAGATCGTCAGCAGCATGGGCGGACCGCTACAGGACGCGGATGCGCTGCATCTGACCTCCGGTCAGGTCGGCGCGATGGCGTCGTGGTACCTGGCCGGTCAAGTCGTCGGCGCACTCGTGTTCGGCCGCCTCACCGACCGGCTCGGCCGCAAGAAACTGTTCATCCTGACCTTGGCCATCTATCTCCTCGGCAGTGGATTGGCCGGGTTCTCGTGGAATGCGTGGTCGCTGTACTTCTTCCGGTTCATCGCGGGTATGGGAATCGGTGGAGAATACACGGCGATCAATTCGGCGATCGACGAGATCATGCCGTCCAAGTATCGCGGCCGGGTCGACATCGCGATCAACGGCACCTATTGGGGCGGCGCGGCTCTGGGAGCGGCGGCCAGCCTGGTCCTGTTCAACGAACGTTTCATCCCGACCGGCTGGGGATGGCGCATCGGTTTCTTCATCGGGCCCGTCCTCGGGCTGATCATCATCTTCCTGCGCAGGCACATCCCGGAGAGCCCGCGCTGGCTGCTCACTCATGGACGGGCCGAGGAAGCCGAGCGGACCGTCGACGAGATCGAAGCGCAGGTTCGGAGTCGAGGAATCGAACTTCCTCCGGTCGACGAGAGCAAAGCCTTGGACGTCGTGGACGCGGGTCGGCTCTCCTATGTGCAGATGGGTCGGATCTTCTTCGGAAAATATCCTTCCCGTTCCTTCCTCGGCTTCACGATGATGGCCACACAGGCGTTTCTGTACAACGCGATCTTCTTTACCGTCGGATTGGTGCTGATCAACTTCTACAATGTGCCGGCCCACCACACGGGTTATTATTTCTTCCCCTTCGCGGTCGGCAATCTTATCGGCCCTCTGGTGCTCGGCCCGCTCTTCGACAGCATCGGCCGCAGAAAGATGATCTGCGCGACCTATGTGGGGTCCGGTTTTCTGCTCTTCATCTCCGCTTGGGCGTTCAACGCGGGTATTCTCGACGCAACCACGCAGACCATCTTCTGGTGTGTCATCTTCTTCTTCGCTTCGGCGGGGGCGTCCTCCGCTTATCTCACGGTCAGCGAGATCTTCCCGCTGGAACTGCGTGGTCAAGCCATCTCGTTCTTCTTCGCCATCTCGCAGGGCGTGGGTGGGGTCATCGCCCCGTTCCTCTTCGGCCACCTGGTGGGCGGCGCCGAGAACCCGAGTCCCGACCGGTTTCCGCTCACGGTCGGTTACCTCATCGGCGCCGGATTCATGATCTTCGGTGGCCTGGTCGCCTGGTTCTTCGGAGTGAACGCCGAAGGCCGGTCCTTGGAGGACATCGCAGATCCACTGTCGATAGCTCAACCATCGAAAACGGCTCTCGGCGTAGCCCCCGACGAGGTGAGCGGCGACAGCGCGCAAGCCCCCGACATGAAGGGCCATCAGGAACCGGCAACGATCGGTAAACCTTCAGAATCCAACGAGCCGATATCTGACGGTTCATCATGTATCGATTCACTGAGCAGGGAATGACGGATATGGTGCAGCCGACTCCGTGGGGGGCACGCAAGAATCAGAACCGGCAGGCAGGCTCACCGCTTCGCGCGACGGGTGGCGGCCGAAAGCGGCGGGTCGACGCGGAGAAACTGCGGGCGCGGGTCCGACCGCTCGTCACTCTGCTCCGAGACAACTCGGGTTATCTGTTGGCCGCGGTGGGCTGCCTCATCACCTTCACCCTGTTGTTCAAGCCGTGGCTGACCACAGGCGGACCCGACGGCACGATCTGGAGCAATGCCTTCGGCCAAACCCATATCAGCACTACGCTCGTGGGTCTTTGGTCGCAGAAGCCGCCCGCCCACTCCAATCTCAGTGGCAAGTGGGCGATTCTCGCCACCATCGCGATCTTCCTCACCGTGCTCGCCGCGTTGGCGAATCTCTGGGCCCGCACCGAAACGCTGGCTCGTTTGACGACGGGTTCCGCGGTGGCGGTGGCGCTTTTCGTCGCTTTCACCCTGGTCTATCTCAACGGAAAGGGGCCGGAACTGCGCTCCATGATCGGGTCCGGCCCTCCCACCGACCTCGGGACGCAGGCCGGCTTCGTGATCCGATGGGCTTCGGGCAACGGGCAATACCCGCTACCAGGGCTGCGAAAGGTCGAGTTCTCGACCGCGAAGCTCACCGGTGACGCGCTATTGGCAGGCGCGACGGCGATGTTCTCGGCGGTGGCGGCTATCGCGCAATGGGTTCGGAGACTGAAGGCGCGTCGCCGCTCCGGCTGAGGTCGGACTCGGCCGGAGCGACTCGGCGGGAACACAGCTCAGGAAGCCCAGGGACCGATGCCGCCAACTTTCTCGATCCGAATACGGGTGAGGTAACCGGGCGGGGCGTCCGCGGGCGGAAATGTGACGTTCGGACTGGCCAAGGTCTTGGCGAGTTCTTTCAGCAACTCCGGTGCGCCGCCCTCCACGACGCGCGCGGTGCCGATGATCGACAGATACGGGCGCATCACCTCGCCCCGTTCCGGGGAGAGGATGGTCACCGCGACGCGCGGGTCACGGCGGACGTTGCGGATTTTCTGGTAGACGCCCAAGTGGGCGGTGACGAGCTCGTCGCCGTCCGGTGTCGACTGCAATCCCACCCAGACGACCGATACCTGTGGGCTGCCGTCCGGATTGATCGTGACCAGCGTGGCGTCGGCACCGGGCCCGATGAGTGCGCGAGCCTCGTCGTCGAGTTTCATATGTCGTTCTACGGCTGGCGCCGCGTTTTCATTCCCGCACCGGTTTCCGCTCTCCGCTCGTACGCCGTCCGGCACATGCCCATGGGGCGAAATCGTCGAGCTACGGCTGCCGTCCCTGCTACGTGACGACGAACACTCCCTTTCCCGGAACGTGTGGCAAGTTGGTCGCGATCAGTACTTCCACCCGGCCGAGGCCGGAGGGGAGGCCGAGCGGCACCCACGCACCGGCGACATTCTCTTTGGTCGGTGTGTCGTCGGCGACCCAGAACGTGGGAAGGGTGCCCAGCACGCCGGTGTCGGAGTTCTGCCACGACACCGTGACCTCTACGCCGCAGGCGCCGCCGGGCCGGTCGGGCGTGAAGACGAACTCCGGACGGATCCAGAGCGTGGGAGTACCGGAGGAGTTGCGGTCGGGGTCGTAGTGGGCCGTGATCATGCCGATACCGGCACCGCCGCCGCCGCAGAGCGTTCGTGCCGCTGGGACGCCACGGGGGAGGGCGGAGGCCGCCGGGGTGGTCACCGCGACTGCGCCGATGGCCAGAGCCAGGACTGCTAGGCCGTGCCGGACTTTCACCGATGCTCCCTTCGCCGGAACCGAACTGTCTGTCTGCTGTGTCGACAGGGACTGGCTGCATGTTAACGGCAGGCGGGTTGATGGAGTGTTATTCGAACTGAAAGCGCTGGAATCTCTCGGTGGCGGCGGCGTTGCGGACCGTTGTCCTGGACCGGGCGCCGTTGACCGGCCCAGGAGAACGGTCTCCGGGGTCAGCCGGCGACTGCGGAGCGCAGGTGGGCGCGCTCGGCGATGGCCGCCAATTCCGCGTTGAAGCGGTCGGCGGCTTCGATATTGCCCAGGTGGCCGGTGGGCCACACGTGGTACGCGGCCAGGTGGCCGGTCTCGGCGAGCGCGTCGGCGATCCGGCGCGACATGCGTTCGGGCAGCAAGCGGTCGTGCGCGCCCGCGATCACCGTGGTGGGCACGGTGAGGGACGCGGCGGCTTCGGCGAGATCCATGTCGGCGAGCGCGGCGGCGTGCCTGCCGCGGGTGAGCGGTCGGCACGACCGCACGATGCCCAGCGCGAATTCCACCTGATCCGCGGTCGCGTGCGGGGTCATCACGCGCGCCTTGAGCAGCGCGCTGGCCGGCCAACCCCCCGGCAACGGGACCGGCGCGGTGAGCAGAGTCTCCGCGACGATCATCGGCATCCGCACGGTGGCCCCGAGCACGGTGATCGGCCGATCCGCCAGGGTGAGCGGCTTGTTCAGCAGCGGAAGCAAGTCGGTGTCGTAGCGGATGTTGCCCGAGGAGCTGTTCAACAGGACGGCGGCGGCGGCCTGCTTACGGACCTGTTCCGGATGGCGAGCGGCCCAGGCCTGAATGGTTATTCCGCCCATGCTGTGGCCGACCAGCACGGCGCGCTGCCCTGGCCGGAGGGTGGCGTCCAGAATGGCCGACAGATCGTCGGCCAGCGATTCTTTGCTGGGGGCGGCCTTGCCGAGCTCACTGGCGCCGTGGCCGCGCTGGTCGTAGCAGACCACGCGGTACCGGTCGGCGAACGCGTTGATCTGCGGGTTCCAGTACTCGATGCTGCAACTCCAGCCGTGGATGAGGACGATGACATCGCCCTCGGCCGGACCGTAGGCGTGTACGCGCAGGCGAGCGCCGTCCTTGGTGGTGACCGGGATAACCGCGTGGCGGGCGGTGGGGGCGTTCAACGACGCCGTCCGGAAGGTGCGGGACCGCAGTCCGGCACGGTAGTCGGCGGTCAGCGCACCGTCGTACGCGTCCGCCAGCGTCCTCATCGACTTCACCAGCATCGAGCACTCCTTTGTGTCCACCGTCACCGTACAGTGCAAGCAGAGTGCTTGCTAGTGCTAGCGCTGTATGACGGGATGTCCTGGCTTGTACCAGGGAGTACCCCGGATTCGGTCGGGCTAAAGATCATTCCTACCCAAAACATCGCCCGCGATGAACCGAGCGTTTCGGGCCGGGCGGGCCGGGGTTCGAGTTGGCCGACCCGTCCGGCAACGTGCTGCGGTTCGCGCAGTCGAAGTAGCGCCGCGCTGCTGTGGCGTCCCCGCTCACCGCCCGGTTACGGTTGAGTTCGTGGACATCGCGCATACTTCCTCCGGCCCCGCGGCGGACCCGGGAACCGAGCCGAGGACCGGGTGGCGCGGGGCGGCTGTTCCCCTGCTCGTGGCGGGCGTCGGAGTGGGTGTCGGCGTGCTGCTGCACCTGCGTGATCCCCACGTCGAAGGCTCCTACGGCACCTGCCCGGTATACGCGCTGACCGGCTGGTACTGCCCGGGTTGCGGGGGGATGCGCGCCGTGCACAATCTCACCGACGGGCAGGTCCTCGACGCCCTGCACAGCAACTTGCTCGCGATTCCGCTGATTCTCGCGTTCGCTGTGTGGGTGACGGACTGGACCGTCCGGGCTTGGCGTGGCCAGAAGATGCGGCTGCCCTCGATCAGCAAGACCACCATGTGGACCTTCTTCGCATTGCTCGCGATCTACACCGTGGTGCGCAATACGCCGTGGGGAACCCTGTTCACACCGGTGTAACAAGCCGGTATGCGGGCACCCCGAGGTATGAACGATTCGCTGAAGACCCGGGTGCGGCAGAAGTTGCTGCGCCAGCTCGTCGAAGATCCGCGGGACACCGAGCACGACGACCCCCGCCAGATCGCCGTGGAAACCGATCTGGACGCGCTGGCCAACGTCTCGGAGGACGATCCGCTCGTCGAAGAACTCGCCACACGTTATCTCGTGTTCTGATCAGGCCGTCGACGCGCCGCCATAGGGCGGTAACTGCGGCAGCCGCTCGGCGAGCAACCAGCTTTCCCACAGGGGACGCAGCGGCACCAGGCTGTAGTGCCCCGCCAGATCGGTGAATTCCTCGGTGGTCACCGACGAGTGGCGGTAGCGAATGGTCCACTCGCGCAGTAAGTCGAAGAACGTCGAGTCGCCCAGTTCCAAGCGCAGGGCGTGCAGGGTGAGCGCGCCCCGTTTGTAGACGCGATCGTCGAACATGCGCTGCGGTCCCGGATCGCCGATGACGATGTCCTGGGGCTCGCGGGAAAGATTGTGCCGTGCCGCGCGGGCCAGCTGATCGGCGGTTGGCCCGCCCGCGGCCTCCGACCAGATCCATTCCGCGTAACAGGCGAAGCCCTCGTGCAGCCAGATGTCACGCCACTGCCGGATGGTCAGGCTGTTGCCGAACCACTGGTGAGCCAGTTCGTGCGCGACCAGCCGTTCGGCGCCGCGGCGGCCGTCGCAGTGGTTGGCTCCGAAGATCGAGATGCCCTGCGCCTCGATCGGAATCTCCAGCTCGTCGTCGGTGACGACCACGGTGTAGTCCTCGAACGGGTACGGGCCGAATTTCTCGCTGAAGACTTCCAGCATCATCGGCTGACGCGCGAAATCGTAGTCGAAAGCGGTGCGCAGTCGCGGCGGGAGGACGGCCTGCATCGGTACCGGGGAGTGCGAGGAGCCGATGCGGTGCTTGCGATAGTGACCGATCTGAACGGTGGCCAAGTAGCTCGACATCGGTTCGGGCTGCTCGTACACCCACGTGGTCTGACTGGACTTGGTCTGCTTGCGCAGCAAAGTCCCGTTCGCCACCGCGTAGTACGGCGAATCGGTGGTGATCGAGATCCGGTAGGTCGCTTTGGAACTCGGGTGGTCGTCGCACGGGAACCAGGACGCGGCGCCGTTGGGCTGGCTGGCCACGAGCGCGCCTTCGGTGAGCTCCTCCCAGCCGACTTCGCCCCACGGCCCGCGCACCGGTCTCGGGGTGCCGCCGTACTGCACCACCAGCGCGAGCACGCCGCCCGCGGGGATCCGCTGTTGCGGCGTGACCACCAGTTTGCCGTGCTGGTGGGCGAATTTCGCGGCCTTGACCCCGTTGACGAACACCTTCGAGACGCTCAGCCCCTGAGCGAGATCGAGGGCGAACCGGGGCCGCGCCTCGGTGGTCACCGCGGTGATCGCGGCGCGCGCGGTGAGCCGGTTGGCGGCCACCCGGTAGGCCAGATCGAGTTCGTATCGGGACACCCGATACCCCCGGTTGCCGTTCTGCGGTAGGTACTCGTCGATGGGGGCTTCGTAGAACTTGCCCGCCATCAGCTCGCCCCGGGGTCGCCCGTGAACCAGGGCGCGATCGGGTTGCCCCACCAGCGCGTCGAGGCGGGCACCGCGTCACCGCGCATGACCAGAGAGGCCGGGCCGACGGTCGCGCCGTCGCCGATCGCGGAGGCGGGCAACGCCACGCAGTGCGGTCCGAGGGTGGCGCCCGCACCGAGGGTGACGGTGTCCATGGCCATGATCCGGTCGTGGAACAGGTGGGTCTGCACCACACAGCCGCGTTCCACGGTCGCGCCGTCGCCGAGAGTCACCAGATCCGCCTCCGGTAGCCAGTAGGACTCGCACCATACCCCGCGGCCGATGCGGGCGCCGAGGCCGCGAAGCCAGAGGTTCAGGACGGGCGTCCCGGTCGCCGCGCGCGCGAACCACGGTGCGGCAACCGTTTCCACGAACGTGTCGGAGACCTCGTTACGCCAGACGAACGAGCTCCACAGCGGATGCTCCTCGCTGCGGATTCGTCCCACCAGCAACCATTTGGCGGCCACCGCGCTCGCTCCGGCGACGGCGCCCGCCGCCAGCAGCACCAGCCCGCTGAGCAGTCCGGCGGTGAGGTGGCCGAAAGTTCGCGCGAGCCAGGCCAGGGTGAACAGCACGCCGAGGCCGATCGCGAAGGTCACCAGGACAGGGAACAAGCGGCAGGTTTCGACGAGGCCCCTGGCGACGCGCAGGCGTAACGGCGGGTCGAAGGTCCGCGCGGTGTCGGCGCTCTCCGCGGCGCGGCGCAGCCGCACCGGCGGGCTGCCCAGCCAGGACGAGCCGGCCTTCGCCTTGGACGGCGCCGCCGACAGCACCGCGACCAGGCCGTTCTTCGGCACCCGGCGGCCGGGCGCGGTCATCCCGGAGTTGCCGAGGAAAGCGCGCTTGCCGACCTTCGCCTCACCGATGCGCAGCCAGCCGCCGCCGAGTTCGTACCCGGCGATCATGGTGTCGTCCGCCAGGAACGCCCCGTCGGCGACGGTGGTGAACTTGGGCAGCAGCAGTACCGTGGACGCCTCGACGCTCTTGCCCACCTTCGCCCCGAGCGAGCGCAGCCACAGCGGCGTGAGCAGGCCGGCGTACAGCGGGAACAGGAAGGTGCGCGCGGAATCCAGCAGCCGCTCGGTGGCCCAGGCCTGCCAGCCGACGCGGCTGCGCACCGGGTGGTAGCCCTCGGTGAGACCGATGCTCAGCAGCCGGACCGCGACGATGGTCGCCGCGGCGTACACGCCCAGGCTGAGCAGGGTCGCGAGGGGCAGGACGGTGAACGCCCGCGCGACGCCGTCGGCGAGCGTGCGGGTGTCGCGAACGAACCACGCGATGAACACGCCACCCGCGCCGATACCGAGAATCGGCATGGCGGCCAAGGCCATCGAGGTGATGCCGAAGACGCCGACCCAGTGCCGGGCTCGGTCGGGCCGGTGCGACGGCCAGCGGTGCTGGGCCTTGCCGACCTTCACCGCGGGCGAACCGGCCCACTCCTGGTCGGCCTTCACCTTGCCCGATACCGCGGAGCCGGGCGCCACCTCGGCGTTCCTGCCGATCTTCGTGCCCGGCAACAAGATCGAGCGCGAGCCGACCACCGCGCCGGGGCCGATGGCGATCGGACCGAGATGCACCACGTCGCCGTCGATCCAGTAACCGGACAGGTCGACCTCCGGTTCCACGCTGCAACCGTCGCCGAGTTCGAGCATGCCGGTCACCGGCGGGAGACTGTGCAGGTCGACGCCCTTGCCGATCTTCGCACCCAGCGCGCGAGCGAACGGCACCATCCACGGCGCACCGGAGAGGTTCTCGGCGCCGCTGGCCGCGGAGAGGCGGACGGCCGCCCACAAGCGCAGGTGCACCGATCCGCCGCGCGGATAACGGCCGGGGCGGATGCCACGCAGCAGCAGGCGCGCGCCTGCCACGCAGATGGCCATGCGGCCGGGTGGGGAGATGAACAGCGCGAACGCGACCAGCGTCCACCACCAGGACAGCTGGGGCAGCCAGGGCAGCGAGCCGGACCAGGCCGCGATGTTGCCGACGATCGCCAGCCAGGTGAGCCACTGCAGCCCGGTGAGGGTGGTGAGGGGGATGGTGGCGAGCACCTGCGCCGCTTGCGCCATCGGTGGCGTCGGTCGCACCGTCCGCTCGGCGACCGCCACCGCGGGCGTGGTCTGCTCCAGCAGGTCGGCGAGCGCGCCGAGGCGGGGATGGTCGTAGACATCGGCGACCGTGATCTGCGGATACCGTTCGCGCAGCGCGGTGACCAGTTGCGCCGCCGCGAGCGAGCCGCCGCCCAGATCGAAGAAGTCCGCGTCGAGATCGCCGACCTCCGCGCCGAGGATGGAATCCCACAGCCCCGCAACCCACTGGGCGGTGCCGGTCAGGTCGTTGTCGTCGTCGTCCTCGGCGGCATTGGGCAGCGGCCAGGGCAGCGCGTCCCGGTCGACCTTGCCGGAGGTGCGGGTGGGCAGCTCGTCGACCACCGCGAGCCTGGGCACCAGCGGCGCCGGGAGTTGTCCGGCGAGGGCGGCTCGCGCGGCCTTGGCATCGAAGTCCGTCCCCGGCCCGGTCAAATAGCCGACCAGGAGCTTGTTGCCCGCCTTCGTGGTTCGGATGGCCGCCGCGGCGCCCGTGACGCCCGGGAGGTGCTGGAGAGCGTTGTCTATCTCGCCGAGTTCGATGCGCCGACCGCCCAGCTTGATCTGATCATCGGCGCGGCCGAGGAAGATCAGCCCAGCGCTGTCGTTGCGGACCAGATCGCCGCTGCGGTAGGCGCGCTCCCAGCCGACGGAGTTCAGCGGGGCGTACTTCTCGGCGTCCTTGACCGGGTCGAGGTAGCGCGCGAGACCGACTCCGCCGATCACCAATTCACCGGATTCGCCCTCGGCCACCGGATTGCCCGCTGGATCCACCACGACCAGATCCCAGCCGTTGAGCGGCAGTCCGATCCGGATCGGCCACCGGCCGTCCAAGCGCGCGGCGCACGCGACGACCGTCGCTTCCGTGGGGCCGTAGGTGTTCCATACCTCGCGAGCCGAATCACCGTTGCCCGCAAGGCGTTCGGCGAGTTCCGGCGGCACGGCCTCGCCGCCGAAGATGAGCAGGCGCACCGCCTCCAGCGCCTCGACCGGCCAGGTCGCCGCCAGGGTCGGTACGGTCGAGACCACGCTGATCTCCCGCCGCACCAGCCAGGGACCGAGATCAGCTCCGGTGCGCACCAGATCGCGTGGGGCGGGCACCAGGCAGGCGCCGTTGCGCCAGGCCAGCCACATCTCCTCGCAGGAGGCGTCGAACGCGACCGACAGACCCGCGAGTACCCGGTCACCGGGACCGATCGGAGCGTCGCGGAGGAACAGGTCCGCTTCGGCGTCGACGAAGGCGGCGGCGTTGCGATGAGTGACCGCCACGCCTTTCGGGGTTCCGGTGGAACCGGAGGTGAAGATGATCCAGGCGTCGTCGCCGGGGCCGGGCAGCGTCGACCAGGTCTCCTCGCGCTGCCGCTCCGCCGCGCGGATGCCCGCGGCGGTGGTCTCGATGCCTTGCGCGGTCACGATCGCGGTGACCTGCGCCTCCCCGAAGACCAGTTGGGCGCGCTCGTCCGGGTCGTCGGCGTCGACCGGCACGTAGGCGGCGCCGGAGTACAGGATGGCGAGAATGGTGACGTAGAGCTCGCGGGTGCCCGAGGGCATGCGCACGCCGACCCGGTCGCCCGGCCGCACGCCCGCCGTGGCGAGGCGAGCCATGGTCTTCTCGATCTCGACGACCAGCTCCAGGTAGGACAGCACGACTCGGCCGTCATCGATGGCGGGGGCATCGGGGTGCGCGAGCGCCGTCGCGGTGAGGATGTCGACCAGCGTCCTGGCCGCCGGCGCGTGATCGCCGCGCGACAACGGACGCGCCGGCGCGTCGACCTCTGTCTCGAGCTCTGTCTCGAGCATGGTGCTCTGTGCACCTCCCATCGACCTGCCTCACACTTTCCTGTTGTTGTGTCATAGCTGGGTTACCAAAGGGCAAACGCCATGCTGGCCAGTTGTCCACGGTACCCGGGGTTGTCGTCGTTTGTTGTTCACCGGACGGCGCGCGGGAGCGGCCGGTGCTGCGGGTGTTGTTGCAGGTGAGCCCGCTATTTACGGCTTTCCGCAGGGCAACGGCTGGTCGGCGGGTCAGTCTCGTGCATTCGCCACGAGATCGCTGAACCGAGGGTGTGATTCCGCTCATCGAAGTGGTCGGTTGCCTCCCGCACGGTGGTGCCGAACGTCGAGTCGCGGATCGCGGCACCGGGCGCGGTGGCAGTCGTCTGTCGCCGAGGGGTCCACGATTTCGCGAGGCAGGCGCGGCTCGCGTGTCTTCGTGGGGGTGCTTGTAATGGCTCCCACATGGTGGTTAGGTCCACGCGGTGCTCGTGGGGGACTCGGGTCGGATGTGGTTGACAGTGCCGGGGCGCTTCTGCCACTCTCGGGTCAGGTCATGAGTGCCAGTGCAAAGCCCCGGCTTGCTGGCCGGCAACCCTCCTCCGCGGTGGGGTGCTCCGGGTGACGACCCGGCCGCCGCCCGACCGGGCGCGGCAAGCGCGGACTCGACGACTCATCTGATCGCGGGTCCCTTAGCCGACGGGATTCACGTGATGACTACTGCCCTCGACAACGCCTGTGCCGCACTCGCCCAGGTCTCCGGTGACCAACTGCGCGTGCCGCTGGTGCAAGGCGGAACGGCGACCTACGCCAACTTCGACTACGCGGCGAGTGCGCCCGCTTTGACGCAGGTCAGCGAGCGTGTGCAGCAGCTGCTTCCGTTCTACGCGAGCGTGCACCGCGGTGCGGGCTACGCCTCCCGGATCTCCACCGAGTGCTACGAGGCCGCTCGCGGGTCGGTCTGTCGGTTCCTCGACACCGCCGACGACCAGGTGGTCGTCTTCACCCGCAACACCACGGACTCGCTCAACCTGCTCGCGTCCTGTGTCCCCGGCGACACGGTGGTGCTCGACATCGAGCACCACGCCAACCTCCTGCCGTGGACCAGGAATGGAAGGCGCGTCGTGCAGGCGGCGGGCACGGTCGAGGAGACGATCGGCAAGCTGGTCGCCGAACTGTGCAGCAGGCCCGCGGCTTTGCTCGCGGTGACCGGCGCCTCGAACGTGACCGGTGAGGTGCTTCCGCTGGAGCGTCTGGCCACCATCGCCCACCAGTGCGGCGCCCGCATCCTGGTGGACGCGGCGCAGTTGGCGCCACATCGGCGGATCAGCCTGCGCGACACCGGCATCGACTATCTGGCGTTCTCCGGACACAAGCTGTACGCGCCGTTCGGTGCGGGTGTGCTGGTGGGCAAGCGGGATTGGCTCGACGCGGCCCAGCCGTACCTGGCCGGTGGTGGGGCGGTGCGCGAGGTGCGTACCGACGGGGCCGAGTGGGCGCCTGCTCCGCAGCGGCACGAAGCCGGTTCGCCGAATGTGCTCGGCGCCGCCGCGCTGGCCGCCGCCTGTGACACGCTCGGTGCCATCGACGCCGAAACCCTTGCCGCGCACGAGCATCGGCTCGCCGACCGCCTCCGCGACGGCTTGGCCGCGATCCCCGGCGTCCAGCTGTTGCGCATCTGGACTGACAGTCCCGACTCCGTCGGCATCGTCGCCTTCACACTCGCCGACTTCGCCCCCGGCCACGTGGCCGCCTATCTCTCCGCCGAGCACGGCATCGGCGTGCGTGACGGACGTTTCTGCGCCCATCCGCTGCTCACCCGCCTCGGGCTGGCCGGCGCCCTGCGCGCCAGCATCGGCCTCGGCACCACCTCCGCCGACGCCGACCGTCTCGTCGAGGCCGTGGACACCCTGGTGCGCACCGGCCCCACCTGGGACTACACCGTCACCAACGGCCTGTGGAATCCCACCCCCGAAACCCGCCCCTTCACCTCCACGGCTCCCGCCGGCGCTGCCCCCTGCTTGGTCGGCTGAGTCCGCGTACGCCCGATCAGGGCAGCGCCGCCGGATACTATCGCCGTATTCGAATCCGAGCTGAGGCGAACTTATGAGCACGCTGCCCGTCTGGGCCACCGATCCGGGGGCCCTCCTCATCACAGAGGAGGGCTACGCGGCGCTTCCCGAAGACATCCAGCGGCAGATCGAGGTGGTCGACGGCCATGTGATCATCTGCCGCAGTGGGACCTTCGAGCACAACAATGTGGCGCGGCGACTGGCCAACGCGTTGGAGCAGGCCGCCCCGGACGAGCCGTGCACCGGAGTAGTGACCGACTTCGAAATGCATTACGTGCGCAGCCGCCTGGGAAGCCCTGGTTTCTCTTTTCGCCGCCCGGACGTGGCGTTGCACCGGTGTATCAATGGCGATCGCAAGTTGACGACGGCGGACGTACTGCTGGTGGTCGAAGTCGTCTCACCAGTGTCCGAGTACGTGCTCCGGCTGACCGGCCCTTTCCCCGTGGACGTCGACTTCGCCACCTTGGACGGGGCGTGAGGCCGGGTGGCGTAGTCGGAATCTACGGTCAGTCGCCCAGGGCGGTGGGGCGGTAGTAGCGGCCGTTGTAGTACAGCAGTGGCGAGGCGGCGGGCTTTTCGTCGGTGTTGTCGTGGACGCGGGTGACCAAGCCGACGACGAAGGTGTGGTCGCCGATGGGGATCAACTGGTGCACGGTGGCGCGCAGCCAGATGGGGGTGCCGTGCAGAACCGGTTCGCCGGTGTCCAACGTGGTCCACAGTGCGCGGTCGGTGAAGCGCTCCTCGGCGGCGCGGGAGAACCGGTGGGCCAGGTGCTGCTGGTGTTCGCCGAGGAAATGGATGACGACGGACTCGGCGTCCAGCATGGCGGACAGGCTGGAGGAGGTGTGCGCGATGTTGAACGAGACCAGCGGCGGATCCAGCGACAGCGAGGCGAAGGAGGTCGCGGTGAAGCCGACCGGCCCCTGCGGCGAGTTCAGCGTCACGACGGTGACGCCCGCCGGATAGTGGCGCATGGACGCGCGATACTGCTCCGCGGTGATGCCGCTCAGATCATCGGGAATCTGTAGTCCCGTCTCCGGCCGTGGTGCGTCGGTCACATGACGAAACTACGCCCGGACGCCCGAACCGCGCGGGGTGTGTGGCCTTCGGCATGATTTCCGCGGCCCGGGCCCGAGTCAGTCCACGTCGATCGGAAGACCCGCGGTGATCCGCAGCAACTGTGGGAACGACGTGCGGAAAATGGTGTTCGGGTGCCCGCCCGCGGCCCATATCTCTCGATGGGCGGCCAGCGCGTTGTCCACCCAGGTGGGAAGGTTGGTCGGGTGGCCGACCGGCGCGACGCCGCCGATGGGCTGACCGGTCACTTCGCGCACCATATCGGCGGGGGCGCGGGTCAGTGTCCCTTCCAGGCGCGCACCGGTCTTCGCCAAGTCGACCTGGTGCGCGCCCGAAACCAGTAGCAGCACCGGGTCGTCGTCGAGCAGGAATACCAGTGATTTGGTGATCGCCCCGACATCGACGCCGAGTGCGCGCGCGGCATCCGCGGCGGTGTGCGTCGGTTCCGGCTGGGCGACGATGAGACCGTGATGGCCCCGTGAGATGAGGGTGTCCGCGACCCGGCAGGCGACCGGGGGCAATGACGACCTGCGCATCTCACCAGGGTAGAGCGATTGCGGACCGTACGCCGGGCGAGTCGCGCCGCCCGCTCAGTATTCCGGGTATCCCTCGCTGGGACCGAGCATTCCGGCGATGCGTTCGCCGGTGATCCGCGCGAGTTCGGTCACGTCGCGCGAGGAGACCGCTTCGTGCGCAACCGCTTCGAAGGCGCGGTCGACATCCCGCGGGGACAACGCGAGCAGTTCGGCATCGGCCTTGCTCAGCAGTGCCTCGCGGTCCCGGTACGGGCGAGCGTCGGCGAGTGTCGCCGCCCACGTCACGTTGCAACAGCATTCATACAGCGCGTGAACCGCGCGACCGCGGGGCATTTGGTTGAATCGGTCGAGGCCGATTCCGCGATGCATCAGCACAGTGTCCTCCGAACCCGATGAATGAGGTTTGCTGACCTGCTCATGATCCGCTTTTCTCCGAACCGGGAACCAGTAGATCACTGCGAATTCGCACAGCCTTTACACTCGCGCGACTTCCTTTGCGAGTCGCGCACGCCGGGACGTTTCCCGGGTCGGAATACCGGCCGCGACGAGTCTCGATACGCTGTACAAATGACAGATTGGCAGGCTTTCACCGTCGAAACCAAGGATCACGTCGCGCAGGTGACGCTGACCGGCCCCGGCAAGGGCAATGCGATGGGCCCCGACTTCTGGCGCGAGTTGCCGGAGGTCTTCCAAGCGCTCGACGCCGATTCCGAGGTGCGCGCGATCGTGCTGACCGGCTCGGGAAAGCATTTCTCTTACGGCCTCGACCTGCCCGCGATGAGCGGCACGTTCGGTCCGCTGCTGGCCGAACGGGCGCTGGCCGCGCCGCGCACCGACTTCCTGACCGAACTGCGCAAGATGCAGGCCTCGGTCACGGCGGTGGCGGACTGCCGCAAGCCGGTGATCGCCGCCGTGTCCGGCTGGTGCATCGGCGGCGGGCTGGACCTGATCGCGGCGGTCGACATCCGCTATGCCAGCGCGGACGCCAAATTCAGCCTGCGAGAGGCCAAGGTCGCGATCGTCGCGGACATCGGCTCGCTGCACCGGCTGCCCGGCATCATCGGCGAGGGACACCTGCGTGAGCTCGCCTACACCGCCAAGGACATCGACGCCGCGCGCGCGGAGAAGATCGGCCTGGTCAACGACGTCTTCCCGGACCAGGAGTCGGTGTTGGACGCCGCGCACGCCACCGCGCGCGAGATCGCCGCGAACCCGCCGCTGGTGGTGCAGGGTGTCAAAGACGTGCTGGATCAGCGGCGTAAGGACGAGGTCGCAGCGGGCCTGCGCTACGTCTCCGCGTGGAATGCCGCGTTCCTGCCCTCGGAGGACCTCACCGAGGCGATCAAGGCCGTCTTCGAGAAGCGCCCGCCCGAGTTCCGCGGTCGGTGATGCCCACGGCGCCCGACGGCGGGTCGGGCGCGCCGTGCACCAAGGGTGGGTAGGAAGGGTGGGCAAGGTGATTCGCCTCAGGGTTGCCCTGCCCTCACCCTAGGGGTGGCTGTGTGCGGCGCCGAACGTCCATATCGTTTGGGACGTAAAAGATTTCGCCTCGCATTCAGGAGCACAAGAAATGCGTATCAAGTCCTTCCTCGCCGCTGGTCTGCTGGCCACCGCTGCCGTCGCCGGGGTGTCGACGGCCGCTTCGGCCTCGGCCGCGCCGGTTTACCAGGACGTCGCCTACAGCGGCACCTACATCGGTACCTACGCGACCTTCGAAGCCTGCCGGGCGGACGGTATCTCGCCGAGCACCGGCGGCTACTACTGGGAGTGCATCGAGACCTACGACGGCTGGGACCTTTACATCTCCTACTGAGCCACCTGTCACCGAGAAGGGGCATCCGGTATCCGGGTGTCCCTTTTCACCCTCTCGGGCCTTCGATGCGGCCCGCAGAGCGAAGCGGGGAGTCCGGGCCTACCGGACTCCCCGCTTCGCTTGTGCCGTAGCGGCTTTCAGTGTCCGCCCTGGTCCTTCAGGCGCTGGATGGACGCCTCGACCTCTGCCTCGGCCTCGGCGCGCCCGACCCACTCCGAGCCCTTGACGTACTTGCCGGGCTCCAGGTCCTTGTAGCGCTCGAAGAAGTGCTTGATCGCGGCCAGCTCGAACTCCGGGACGTCCTTCAGATCCTGGATGTGGTCCCAGCGCGGGTCGCCCGCCGGTACGCACAGAACCTTGTCGTCGCCGCCGGCCTCGTCGGTCATCTTGTACATCGCGACCGGACGGGCCTCCACGATCACGCCGGGGAACACCGAGTCGGGCAGCAGGACCAGCGCGTCCAGCGGGTCACCGTCTTCACCGAGGGTGTTCTCGATGTAGCCGTAGTCGGCGGGATAGACCATGGACGTGTACAGGAACCGGTCGAGCCGGACCCGGCCGGTCTCGTGATCGACCTCGTACTTGTTCCGAGAACCCTTGGGAATCTCGATGGTGACGTCGAACTCCACGCCATCTCCTTCGTGCATCGGTGCCGAGCCCGGCGACTCGGCTTCTTTTCGGCGACTGCCGACTCGGCCGCTGCGGAGTGCGCCGACTCGCCAGGTTGTTCAGGGGAACGGTTGCGCAACGAGGATAGTGTGGTCCCCGGGGATATGGGTGCGGCAGGCGGCTGCTGCGGGAATCGGTCAGGAGAGCGGCGGCGACGTGTTTGGTGGCAACGAGAACATCGGTGGGCTGGCCGCCCGGCGGCGTCGCAACAGATGGATCTGGATCTCGGCCACGCTGGTCGTGCTGCTCGCCGTCGCCGTCGTGGCACTGCTCGCGGTGCGGCCGTGGACCGACGAGTTCCGGCACGGCGGGTTGACCATCGCCGCCCCGCCCGCTCCGGTCGAACCGTCGCCACAGGTCGGCGCGGCCCGGCCCACCGGTTCCGCACCGAGTCCGGCGGGCGTCGCGGCCGCGCTCGCGCCGGTCATCGGCAACCCGGACCTCGGCGCGTTCGCGGGCCAGGTGACCGACGCCGACAGCGCGATGGTGCTGTGGAGCGGCGATGCGAACCGCCCGATGATCCCGTCGTCCACCGCGAAGATCCTCACCACCGCGGCCGCCCTGCTCACGCTGCCCGCCGAGCATCGGGTGACCACGAAGGTGGTCGCCGGTTCCGCGCCGAACGAACTGGTGCTGGTCGGCGGCGGCGATCCGACGCTCACCGCGCAACCGGACGGCAAGGGCTACTACCCGAACGGACCGCGTCTGTCCGACCTGGTCGCCCAGATCAAGTCCGCGGGCCGCCCGGTGGACACGATCATCGTCGACACCTCCGCTTACACCGGCCCGACCATGGCGAAGGGCTGGGACCCGATCGACATCCCCGAGGGCTCCATCGCCCCTATCGAGCCGGTGATGATCGACGGCGGCCGCTTGCAGCCCCTTGTGGAGTACTCGCCCCGCACCCCGACGCCCGCCCTGGACGCCGGACGGCGACTCGCCGCCGATCTGGGGCTCGACCCGGCGCGAGTGCGGGCGGGCGTCGCCCCCGTAGGCGCGACCGAGGTCGCTTCTGTGCAGTCGGCGCCGCTGCGCGACCGGCTGCGCGACACGATGGTCTATTCCGACAACGTGCTCGCCGAGGCGATCGGGCGGGAGATCGCCGCGGCCACCGGTGGCCCGGCTTCCTTCGACGGTGGCGTCGCCGCGGTGCGCGCGGCGCTGAGCAAGGCCGGTTTCGATCTGTCCGGCCTGGATATGCACGACAGCAGTGGGCTTTCGGTCGACGACCGGATTCCCGCGCGGTTGCTCGACCGGGTCGTGGCGACCGCGGCCAAGCCCACCGGCGCCACGGCGGTGCAACCGGCCGGTACCAAGGCCAAGCCGGAGAACGACCGGATCGCGGCCACCTTGGCGCCGATGCTCGACCACCTGCCGGTTGCGGGCGCCACGGGCTCGCTGACCAGCCGCTACGTCACCCGGGACCGGCAGGCCGCGGGCTGGGTGCGGGCCAAGACCGGAACTCTGTCGGTGTCCAGCGCGTTGGTCGGGTATGTGCTGGACGCCGATGGGCGGGTGCTGACCTTCGCTTTGATGTCGAACGATCGACCGCCGGAGGTGAGCAGGCCCGCGTTGGACGCGATCGCAGGCACGCTGCGAAACTGTGGATGCTCGTGACGGGTGGTTGAGTATGACCCAGCAAGGTTCCGACACAGCCGAGTCCGGCTCCGCGGGCGCGGTCGGCCGAGGCAAGGCCCGTTCGGGTCTGTCCGGCGTGGTCGATTGGCGCTTGGCCGCGAGAACCGGCTCCGCGCTGGTACCCGCGGGTCCGCGTACCTCGCGCTACTCGGCCCGGCAGGTGGTCACCGAACTCGCCGATGCCTCGGTGCGAGCCGAGGGGCCCGTGCGTGAGGTCACCGGGTTGCTGGACGACCGGCCGGTGCCCGCTGCCAGGATCGTCGACCGGCCGGGATGGATTTCCGCCGCCGCCGACTCGATGGCCCAGCTCACCGGAACCGGTGAAACGCGGGCCGAACGCAAGCTGCTGGCGGGCAAACCCGCCGGTGTGCAGGCGGGGGCGATGCTCGCCTTCCTGTCCACCGCCATCCTCGGCCAATACGACCCGTTCACGGGATCGGACGGCACCCTGCTGCTGGTCGCGCCGAACATCGTCGCGGTCGAGCGCGCGCTGGGGGTGTCACCGAGCGATTTCCGGCTCTGGGTCTGCCTGCACGAGGTGACCCACCGCGTGCAGTTCTCCTCCGCGCCCTGGCTCGGCGACTACATGCGCGCCAACGTCGAGGTGCTCGGCGAGGTCGGTGACGAGCCGCTCGGCGATATGCTGTCGCGCCTGGTCGACGAGGTACGTGACCGCCGTCGCGGCACCGCCTCCGACGACCCGGCCGCACGCGGCGTGATCGGTCTGCTGCGCGCCACCCAGGCGCCGCCGCAGCGCGAGGCGCTGGACCGCCTGCTCATGCTCGGCACTCTGCTGGAGGGCCACGCCGATCACGTCATGGACGCGGTCGGCCCCGCCGTCGTCCCGTCGGTCGAGCAGATCCGCACCGCGTTCGACCAGCGGCGCAGGCGTCCGACCAACCCGGTGCAACGCATCCTGCGCGCCCTGCTCGGGGTGGACGCGAAGGTCGCGCAGTATGTGCGCGGCAAGAAGTTCGTGGACGAGGTGGTCGGCACCGTCGGGATGACGCGGTTCAACACCGTGTGGACCGATGCCGACACGCTGCCCCGCCCCGACGAGATCGAGCATCCGCAGCGCTGGATCGAGCGCGTGCTGGCCTGAGCGAGCGCGCCGCCTTCGGGCCCGGCGGTGCGGCGGTGCGCGAGTCCGGTCGGTAGGCTGCGCCCATGGGGCGTGCGCCGAGAGGGACACACGGGCGTTCCGGGCCGGAGGCCGGGTCATCCGGCGTCGGGCGTCCGCCTGAGCCCGGCACCGTTCGGCGCCTCCCGGAGACCGCCGCCGTGCTCGCCGTCCGCCGAGCCGTCCGGGACTGGCTGACCGGATTCGGGCCGCGAGAAACCGAGGAGCAAGCAGTCGCTGTGGCGCTGTCCGGTGGCGCGGATTCGCTGGCCCTCACGGCGGCCGCGGTGGTCGAGACGCATGCGGTCGACGCGCTGGTGGTCGATCACCGGCTGCAACCCGGTTCCGGGGCCGTCGCCGCCGAGGCGGCGGCTCAGGCGCTCGCTCTGGGCTGCCGGTCCGCGCGTGTGCTCGCGGTCCAGGTCGGCACCGAGGGCGGGGTGGAAGCCGCCGCGCGCCAAGCCCGCTACGCGGCGCTGGAATCCGCGCGCGGGGGCCTGCCGGTGCTGCTCGGGCACACGCTCGACGACCAGGCCGAAACCGTGCTGCTCGGGCTCGCGCGCGGCTCGGGTGGGCGCTCGATCCAAGGGATGGCGCCCTGTAGCGAGCCTTGGGGGCGGCCGCTGCTCGGAGTGCGCCGGGAGACCACCCGGCGAGTGTGCGCCGACCTGGGCGTGACGCCGCACGAGGACCCGCACAACCTCTCGCCGGAGTTCACCAGGGTCCGGCTGCGCACCGAGGCGTTGCCGCTGTTGGAGCGAATTCTCGGCGGCGGGGTCGCCCCGGCGCTCGCGCGGACGGCCGAGCAGTTGCGGGAGGACGGCGCGGTGCTGGACGCGCTCGCCGCCGAACTGCGGCACACCGCCAGTGATGGGCAGACGCTGGTGATCGAGACCCTCGCCACTGCGCCCGCGGCCCTGCGCAAACGGGCCATTCGGTCATGGTTGCTGGCCAACGGGGCGAAAGCCCTGACCACGAAGCACTTACAGGCGGTCGACGACCTGGTGACAGCGTGGCGTGGGCAGGGCGGCGTCGCGGTCGGCGGAGGAAGGCCGGGTAGCAGGTTGGTCGCCGGGCGCGAACATGGCAGGCTGACACTGCGGCTGGGCGCGGAAGACATCGGACCGATGAAGCAGACCGAACCGGCCCAACGGGCTCACCACCACGGAAGGGACACCAGCTGACGTGTACGGGGACGACATCGCGTCGGTGCTGATCACCGAGGAACAGATCGCCGCCAAGACCCAGGAGCTGGCCGAACTCATCGCCAAACGGTATCCCCCCGGCGCTCCCGAGGGGGACCTGCTGCTGGTGGGCGTGCTCAAGGGCGCGATCTTCTTCATGACCGACCTGGCCAAGGCCCTGCCGATCCCGACCCAGATGGAGTTCATGGCCGTCTCGTCCTACGGGTCGTCGACCTCCTCCTCCGGCGTCGTGCGCATCATGAAGGACTTGGACAAGGACATCGCCGGCCGCAACGTCCTGATCGTCGAGGACATCATCGACTCCGGGCTGACGCTGTCGTGGCTCAAGCGGAACCTGTCCACCCGAAACCCGGCCTCGCTCGAGGTGGTCACCCTCCTACGCAAGCCCGACGCGCTACGCACACCCGTGGAAGTCGCGCACGTCGGCTTCGACATCCCGAACGAATTCGTCGTGGGCTACGGCCTCGACTACGCGGAGCGTTACCGCGACCTGCCCTACATCGGCACCCTGGACCCGAAGGTATACGGCGGCTGAGGCGTCAGCCGCCCAGGATACCGAAAATGGTTGCGGGAGAGCCGGAACCACCGCGGTATATCGGTCCGCCCACCAGCACCCACGCCCCGGTCGCGGGCAGCGCGGTCAGGTTCGCCAAGCATTCCAAGCTGATCCGGTGCTCGCCGTAGAGCAGTTTGGACACCGCGTACGTCTCGTCGGTTCCCACGTCGGGGCCGAACGTGTCGATGCCGAGCGCGCCGCGGCGGCCGAGCCTGCGGGTGCGCAACAGCCATTCCACCGTCTCCACCGCGAAACCCGGTTGCCGACCGGCTGATTCGCCCGTGCCGATGAACTCGGGCGTACCCCACTTGGCGTCCCAGCCGGTCCAGGCGACCACCGCGGCGCCGTCCGGAATCCGGCCGTGCTCGGCCTCCCATTGCTTCACATCGCCGACCGTGATCGTGTAGTCGCGATCGTCCGCGCAGCGCTGCCGCACATCGATCTTCACCGCGGGCAGCAGCAGATCGTCCAGTTCGAGTTCGTCCGCGGCCAGCCCGTCGGCACGGAAATGGATCGGTGCGCCCCAATGTGTTCCGGTGTGTTCGCCTTGCTGGATGTAGCGCAGGTGATAGCCGTCGTTCGCGATCGTGGCCACGATGTCGGTGCGGAATTCCGGATCGTCCGGATACAGCGGAGTGGTGACCGGATCGTGGACGTGCGACAGGCTCATCAGCCGCCCCAGCGGCCGCGGTGGGGTCATCGCGCCCGCTGCGGAATCGCCCTGGCCAAAGCGAGCAGATCTGCTTCGAGGAACCGGAACAGCCGATAGGTCAGCACGAATGCCAGGATGCCACCCACGCTGAGCACGCGCACCGGAACGATCACCAGCTGCAGGTCGGCGGGGTCGACGAAGGTCGCGGTCGCCACTCCCAGCAGGGGAACCGACGCCGCCACACCGAGGTAGAAATTGCCGCGCTTGGCCAGCGCGCGCAGCTGGCGTTCGTCGTCAGGGCCGATGCCACCGCGCAGGAGCAGTTGTGGATAGATCGAGCGCACCGAGTAGACCATGATCGGAAAGAACGGATAGGCCAGGGCTATCGCCGCGCACACCACCTGCGCCGCGAAGAAATGCAAGAAGGTCCCGCTCGGCAGGCTTACACCGGAGAAGGCCACTCCCAGCGGCCAGATGATGCCGGCGATCAGCCAGAAACCGAAGGGGATCCACACTGCCCAATCGCCCATCAGCAGGGTGTCGCGACGCGCTTTCGCGAGCATGCGCGCGGAGTATCCCCGGCCGTGGCCGAGCCGGTAGGCGATGGCGAGCGGCCGCCGGGTGATGAACAGCAAAAGCAGCGCGGCGACCGGAAACGCGATGAGATTGTTGATCAATACGACCGCCGCGAACTTCTCCTGGTCGGCGGCCGACATCCGGTCGATGATCAGAGTCTGGTTCAGCTGGATGTTGTAGAAGCTGGCCAGCACGTTCGGCACGCCGGCGCACAGCGCCGCTACCGGGAGCAGCCAGCCGCGGGCTCGGTGGGCGAGGCTGTCGGGCGGGGGATCGACCAGGTCGCGCGCGCGGGTGTCGAGGCACAGGTCGAGTTGTCCCGCGAGCTCCGCGCCGCTGCGCCAGCGCCGCTGGGGCTCCGCGTGTAAGCAGTCCAGCAGCACGCGGCGCAGCGTGGCTGGAGTGTCTTCGGGCAGGAGTGACAGGGCCGCCGCCGAGACGCCGCCACGGCGCACCGCGAGCATCCGCGCGTAAGTCTCGGGGACGTCGTCGGTGGGCGGCGGATCGTCGAACGGGGTTGCCCCCGTCAGCATTTCCCACAGCAGCACGCCGAGGGAGTAGATGTCGCTGCCGTTACCCGGGGCGGGCGCATCGGGATCGAGATAATGGGCCAGCTGCTCCGGGGAGCGATAGACCAGTGCGTCGGTCGCGCCGGGCTGGTGCGGAGCGGGTGTGCGCGGCGCCGCCTCGCCGAGAGCGAAATCCGCGAGCTTCGGGATGCCCTCCGCGGTGAACAGGACGTTCGCCGGTTTGATGTCGTGGTGCAGCACGCCGTGGTGCTCGGCGTAATCCAGCGCGTCGGCCAGCCGCCTGCCCACCCACGCCACGGTTTCCGGCCAGGTGAGCCGCGCGATCTCGGTGCGCACGCTCGAATCCGCCGGACGGATCTCGCCTTTGTCCTCCATGGCGGTGTCCACCGCCCGCAGCAGCAGGGTGCCGCCGTCGGTCACCGGGCCGAGACGGCGTTGCTCGAGCAGCCCGACCGCGGTGCCGCCGGGGAGGTACTGCATGTAGACCAGGCGTGGGAGTGCGGGCAAGCGGGAGTCCGGGGCCAGTTGTGGGCCGGGCGCGGCGTCGGCCTGGTCCGGCGGGGCCGGGAGCGTGGCGTCCGGGTCGGTCGATTCGGCCTGCGTCGCGTCCGGATAGGCGAGGACCACGGTGCCGTCGGCCGATCCGGCGGATTGCCCGGCCTCGTGCTCGGGGATCGGCGTGCCGTCGCGGCGCGCAGGACGCGTGCGAGGCGCACTGACGGTGGTGTCGTCACTGCTGCTACCCGCGGCGGCGCTCGTTCCGGCGGCGACCGTCGCGTCGTCCGCGGTGGATCGTCGGCCGACGGCTACGTCGGCTCGTCCCATGCCCGGAGCACCGGGCTCGGCGACTGCCGGATCGTCGCCGGTGTGGCTCGCGGTCGGGCGGGCCGGCGTGACCGCGACCGTGGCGTCGGGATCGAACGGCTCGGAAACCGTGGCGTCGAGGTCACGCACCGCGATGGTCGCGTTCGGTTCAGCGGCCGTGGTGGTGCGGCCGCCGTTCGCGAGCGGACCCGCGACGGTCAGGGTGCGCGCGGCGTCGGCGCTGAGCACCCGCTGGTCGAAGACGCGCACGATATGGGAGTGGTCGAGCTGGGCCATCGTGTGCGGCGCGCCCGCGCGTCCCGCCGAGAACCGGACGGCGACCAGCCGCTGCATCGAACGTTGCCTGGCCAGGAAGACGCGGCCGAGCAGGCCCGCGCCCAAGTCGGTGAGCAGGTCGAAGTCATCTATCCGCAGACCGGGCGCGAGGTCGGCCAGCGCCGCGGCGGCTGCACGAGACTCGGCCGCGCTGAGGTCGGCGTCGGCGGCGAGGACGGCGAGACGTTCGCGGATCGAGTCGGCGAGGTCCGGATACTCGGCGAGGAAGTCCTCCGGCGGCAGCGGTCCGCGTTCCCGGCGTGCGCGGAATTCCTCGCACACCAGATCGACCAGCTCGGGGCTGTCTTCCACCTCGGGGAATTCCGATCGGTATTCCGCGATCCGTTTACCGAGCCCTTCGCGCTCCCAGCGCCGCCATAGATCCACCCGGATCAGGTCGACGAGTACGGCCAAGCGCACCCGCGCGCCGTCGGGCACATAGTCGGAGATTCGGGGCGGCAACCGATCGTTGTGGAGGCTGCGCTGCCAGTCGGTGGCGAACCGGGCGACGGCATCGGTGCGCGAGGAGGTCACGTGCTGGTCTCCACTGTGGCCGTCGACACTCGTACAGGCTGGCCCGCGGGGGCTCCCATCGCGGCGGATTCGGGATCGACGACCCGCTCCAGCGCATGCAGATCCGCTTCCAGCGCACGGAACAGCAAGTAGGTGCCCACGAACGCGATTATGCCGCCCACACACAGCAGCCGGACCGCGAAGATCACCGACGGGATGTCGGGCGGGGGCAGGAAAGTGACTCCGGCCACCGCGAGCAGCGGCACCGAGGCGGCCACCGCGAGGTAGCGGTTGCAGCGCCGGTCCAGGCCACGCAACCACACCGCGTCCTCGGGGCTGATGTCGCCGTGCCGGAGGAACAGCGGATAGATGCACCGGACCATGTAGAAGGTCAGCAGGAAGAAGGGATAGGCGACCGCGATCGCACCGCACACCACCAGGGAAGAGAAGAAGTGCACCATGGCTGGTGTCGAAATGTCCCCGGTCGAGACCTGTAATGCGAGCGGGAAGATCAACCCGGCCAGTACCCACAGCGAGAATGCCACGGCCACGGCACGATCGCCCATCAGTAGCGCGTCCTTTCTGGCGCGCTGTAGGGTCTCCGGGTCGTATCGTCGTCCTTTGCGCAGACCGCGGGGCACCGTGAGCACGTATCTGGCCATGTACAGCACCAGCGCGATACCAGCCGGGAAGAAGATCGCGTTCACGGTGCCGGTGATGACGAGGAAGGTCCGCTGGGCATCCTCGGTCATGCGGCTGATGATCAGGTTTTCGTTGTGCTGGATGTTGTACAGCGAGGCGAGCACATTCGGCAGTGCCACCGCCACCAGCGCGACCGGCACTATGTACGGGCGCAGCCGCCGCCGCCAGCTGTTCGGCGCGGGATCGACCAGTTCGCGTGCGCGCTCGTCGAGGCACATCTCCAGCTGCCTGGCCAGAATGGTGCCGCTGGACCAGCGGTCGGCCCGCTCCGGCGCCAGGCAGGTCAGCAGCACACGGCGCAACGCGGCGGGGCAGTCGGGCGGGACCGCCTCCAGCGCGGCCGTGTCCACACCGGCGCTGCGCCGCTCCAGCATGGCTTCCAAGGTGGTGTCGTCGCCTTGGCCGCCCACGCCCGCCGTGCTGTCGTCGAACGGCTTGGCGCCGGTGAGCAGCTCCCACAGCACCACCCCGAGCGAATAGATGTCGGCGCGAGTGTCCAGGTCGGCGGCGCTACGGCCGAAACCGGGATGACAGGCCTCCAGTTGTTCCGGCGACATGTAGGCCAGCGAGCCGCCGAAGTAGGCCACTGGACTGGTGCCCTCCACGTTGCGGCTGAAGCTGATGTTGAAGTCGGCCAGTTTCGGCACGCCCTCGGCGGTGAGCAGGACGTTGGCCGGCTTGACATCGCGGTGCAGCACTCCGTGCGAGGACGCGTATTCCAGCGCCTCGGCCAGCCTGCGGCCCAGCCAGGCCACCGTCTCCGGCCAGCTCAGTGTCGTGATCTCGGCGCGCACGCTGGAGTCGGTCGGCCGAATCTCGCCCTTCTCCTCCATCGCCGCGTCCACGGCGTCGAGCAGGAGCCGGCCGCTGCGCTCGGCGGGTGGGGTGGCACGCACCCGGCGCAGCAGGCCGAGCAGCGTGCCACCGGGAAGGAACTGCATGTAGAGCAGCCGCAGCCGGCGCGCGGCGCCCTCGGCGTCGTCGAGTAGGCGCTGGTCGAACACTCGCACGATGTAGTCGTGGTCGAGCTGGGCCAGGGTCTGCGGCTCGGTGCCGTGGTCGGCGGAGATCTTGACCGCCACCAGCCGTTGCAGCGAGCGCTGGCGCGCGAGGAAGACACGGGCGAACGCGCCACTGCCCAAACCGGTCAGCAGATCGAAATCATCGATCCGTTGCCCGACCTCGATGCGGTCGAGCGCGTTGTATCTGCCCGGTCCGGTGCCGATCGTCGTAGGCACGGCGGTGGCCGTTCCGGTCGGATCCGCTGCGGTCGTTCTGGTCATCTCCGAATCACGATCGGACTCGGCGGTTCGGTTCAACGCGGTGTCGGCGAGGAGGCCCTGGGGGCGCGCCACGACGGTCCGGGTGGAATCGTCCGGGGTCGCGCGGTGGGTGCTCTGGTCGATCTCGTCGGCGTTCAACAACTCGCGCAGTTCCTCGGCCTGTCGCGGATATTCGCGCAGGCATTCGCGCGGATCGACCCGCGCCCCGCTCTGGCGGCGGATGACGAACTCCTCGTACACCAGACCGGCAGGAAAATCATCGGAAGTGAGTTCGGGAAATTCTGCGCAGTAATCGGCCAAGCGCAGGCGCGTGGCGGGTTCCGGCGCCGTGCCCGCGCGGGAACGGCGCAGCCAGCGATGACGCAAGTCGACGCGGATCAGCTCCAGCAATGCGGCGCGGCGCAAGGTGGCGGCGTCGGGCAGGTATTCGGCGATCGGCGGTGGGCGCCGGGTGGATTCCCAGGCCGCGGAGAATGCCGATACCGCGTCGGATTCGGCACGCGACAGGTCGCCACTCCTCGCACGGGTGGAAACACCTGTGTCGCGCTCGGAACTTCTCTCAGAGTTCGCACTCATGCTCGGACCTAGTGGCTCGGCGGACGCCGCGGAATCCGCAACGGTGGTTGGTCGGATGCGCCGAAAATTTCCCGCCACACCCAACACCATCATCCCCCGCGCCGTATCCGAAATGATAACTTGCGGCTCGACAGTGGATCACCCGATTTCGACAACGACGCGACGGGGGATGACCAGCACATGTCTGACGAGGCCGCGGTAGTGGCGAACGGCTCGATGTCGGCGAGAAACGCCGCACCGCAAACAACCATTCCGAATGCGAAGACCACCGAAACGGCGTTCGCGCGATTACTCGGGGCCGCTGCCGACGCGCGACCGGAGCGCATCGCAGAAGCCGAGTACGGCCTCGAACGCGGCCCGGCAGCCACCATCGCGGCGTGCGTGCGCGACGGACTGTTGCACCCCGGCCAGGTGGCCGCGGACGCCGGGACGCGGATCTCGGCCGCGGAGCGGGATGTCGACGCGTTCAGCGTCCTTCGCGCCGAGCAGGCCATGGCCGAGTCGGTCGGCCTGATGGAGCGCGACGACCTCGACGTGCTGCCGCTGGCCGGTGTTCCGGTCGCGGTCGAACACGGCGTCGCGATCGCGGGCGAGCCGGTGCCATGGGGTACGGCAGCCGCCGCGGATCATCCGGTGGTGGCCAGGCTGCGCGCCGCGGGCGCGGTGGTCCTGGGGCTCGTCGCGGCGCCCGAACTGGGCCGGTGGGTGACCAGCGCGGACGGCGAGCGCGTCGTCCGCAATCCATGGAACCCCACACGCAACGCGGGAAGTGCGGCCGCCGCCGCGATCGCGGCCGGGCTGGTTCCGGTGGCGCACGGCTGCGACGGCTTGGGGTCGGTGCGGGTCGCCGCCGCATGCTGCGGAATCTTCGGGATCAAGCCGGGGCAGTACACGGTCCCCGGTGCGGGCGCCTGGTCCGGCTTGGTCGAAAGCGGTGTGCTCGCGACGAGTGTTGACGACGCCGCGCTGGCGCTGTCGGTGCTGGCGGCGCGGCCCGACCTAGCCGACGTGGATCCACCCGCCCGACTACGCATCGGTCTGGCCGTGGATCCACCCTCTGGCCTGATGCGTGTCGACCGGCACTGGACGGCGGCGGCCCGCAGAGCGGCTTCGGTGGCCGCGGCGGCGGGCCATCTGGTCGAACCGACCGCGCTACCGTATGGGAACGCTCTGTTCGCGGCATCCCTACGCTGGCTGGCCCTCGGCGCACGCGATGCCCCCGAACTACCCGAGCCCGACCAGCTATCGCGTAGAGCCCGCCGTCGACTGGCCCTCGGCCGGACAGTGCATCGACTGCGGCTCGCGCGCCCCGCCCAGATCGACCGGGTCGAGGCGCGGCTACTGGAGTTCTTCGAGCGTTACGACGTGGTGATCACTCCCACGCTCGCCGCCCCGCCACCCACGGCGCGGGCCTGGCACTTCCGCAATCGACCGGCCACTCTGCTCGCCGGCGCGCGGTTCGCACCCTTCACCCCGATGTGGAATCTGGTGGGCTGGCCCGCTGCCTCCGTCCCTATGGGCATGCACCCTCGGTCGGGCACACCGGTGGCCGCCCAGCTCGCGGGACCGCCGGGCAGCGAATCCACTCTGCTGCGACTGTCCGCGCAGTTGGAGGCACGCCACCCGTGGCGGCGCACCGCGCCCGCGGCCCCGCCGGGCCGATTCAGACGCTGACCGGCGACTGCTGCGCGGCGAACCCGCCCTCCACGGCCCGCCCGGCGAACTCGAGGATGGTCGGCCGGTTGTCGTCGGCCCGCCATGCCACGGCGAGCTCGCACGGCGCGAGTCCCGCCACGGGGCGCGCGGTCAGGCCGGGCCAGCGGTACATCGGCACGTTGTTCTCGGCGAGCAGGCACACGCCCAGGCCGAGACTCACGGCTTCCAGCTTGTCCTCGGCGGTCGCGGCCTCCGCGCCGATCTTCGGCGGACGGCCGCCGCGTCCGTCGTTGCCGAGCCAGAAGTCGCGCACCGCACCTGCCTCGGTGGGCAGGGCGACGAAGGGCTCGTCGAGCAGATCGGTGAACTCGATGGTCTCCGAGACGGCCAGCGGGTGGTTCTCCGGGAGCAGCACCCAACGCGGCTCGGTGCGCAGCACCTGCCACCGGTAGCGGCTCTGGTCGGGCAGCGGCAACCAGACGAGCGCGAGGTCGGCCTGACGGCCGGCGAGCCCGCTGGAGGGATCGGTCCACGAGGCCGCGTGCAGCGCGAGGCGGTGTCCGCTCGCGCTCTCCAGGTCGCTGAGCAGGCCGCGGCCGAGAGCGGACTGGATGCCGACGCGCAGCACCTCGCCCGCCTCCTGCAGCGAGACGTTTGTGACCTCCCACAGCTCCAGGATCTTGCGGGCGCCTTCGAGCAGCTCCTTGCCCGCGACGGTCAGCGCGACACTGCGCTGGTTGCGGTCGAACAGGACCACGTCGAGCTGGCGTTCCAGCTGACGGATCTGACGCGACAGGGTGGGTTGAGCGATGTGCAGCCGCTGAGCGGCGTTGGTGAAGTGAAGTTCCTCAGCGACGGCGACGAAATACCGCAGATCGCGCAAGTGCGGGTCCATAGCCCCTTGCTATCAGAATCGGTCCGGAATTTCCAGCCTTATCAGGCCGAAAAGTTCGGATACTGGCGCCGAAACAGTCGGCAGGTTTGTTAGAGACAGCATATTGCTTCCGGTGGTGCTCCGCACTAGGCGGTTGGCGAATTTCCGGCATGCATCGAGCGTTTCCGGCCGCATCCCCGCAATTGGGCGGTTGACCAGCATGGATGAGGGCCGGTCGGGAGTGCGGGTAGCGGATAGTGGACGCCGCCGCGATTGCCGCCTGCGGGCTGAAAATTTGCCGCTGACCGGCTACGCGGTGTAAGCGACAGCTCGCGTGATTTTCCTCACAAGTTGTTCGTCACGTAGCCGGAGCGGCCGCACGGCGAAGCGCCGCGGCCGAAAGGAATCCCGGCCGCGGCGCCCTGGCTCGGCGCCGAGTTCACACCCCGCGGGCGCGCTCCTCGTACGCTTTGCGCTTCTCGGCGTCGACGTCGTCGAGGAAAGCCCGCCCGGACCCGAGCGCCCGACCGATACCGTCGCCGAGCTTTTCCGGCAGCAAGCCGACGAACTGTGAGATGAAGCCGGCCACCGCGGTCACCCGCACCTTCGACTTCGGCCTGACGATCAGCTCGGCGACGGCGTCGGCGATCTCCTCCGGCTCGGCGGGGCGCAGCAGCTTGGGCGCGGTGACACCCGAGCCCAGCTCGGTGTTGGTCAACGTGGGCAGCACCGAGGAGAAGCGCACGCCGGTGCCGCGGTACTCCTCCCGCAGCGTGTCGGTGAACCCGAGCACCGCGTGTTTGCTGGCGTTGTAGGTGGCCAGCCCGGGGATGTGGGTCTCGCCGGCCAGCGAGGCGATGTTGATGATGTGGCCGCTGCCGCGCGGCAGCATCCGGCGCAATGCCAGTTTGCACCCCAGGATCACGCCGTAGACGTTGATGTCCAAGATGCGCCGGGTCAGCGGGTCCGGCTCGTCGACCAGCTTGCCGGTCGGCATGATGCCCGCGTTGTTGATCAGCACATCGATCGGGCCGAGGGTGCGTTCCACCTCGTCGAGGAAGCCGTCGAACGAATCCTGGTCGGTCACGTCGAGCCTGCCGTAGAGCTCGAAATCACGCGCCGTCCCCGACTCCTTGACCGTGGTTTCGTCGATGTCGCCGATCGCGATCCGCGCGCCGAGGGCTTGCAGCGCGGTCGCGGTTGCGAGCCCGATGCCGCGGGCGCCACCGGTGATGACGACGACCTTGCCGCGAATCTGCTTCGCTTCGGTCACTTGTCGCCTCCTCTGAGCTTCAGCAGGGCCGGAACGTCGAGACGACGCAGGCCGCGCGCGCCCGCCGCGCGCATGGCGCCGAGTGCGAACAGCAGCTTCGGCATCGAATACGGGTACCAGAACAGTTCCTTCTGCTGGGTCGGCAGAATCGGCGTGGTGATCGCCTGCTGACGGCAGTACTTGCGCACACCGTTGGCTCCGCCCCAGCGGGCGCCGACACCGGAGAGGCCCCAGCCGCCCATCGGCAACGCGTAACTGAACAGGTTGGCGAAGACGTCGTTGATGTTGACCGCGCCCGCGTTCAGTTGCCGGGCGATCCGCTCCCCGCGCTCCTTGTCGCCGGTCCACACCGAGGCCGACAGGCCGTAGATGGAGTCGTTGGCCAGTCGAACCGCCTCGGACTCGTCGGCCACCTTCATCACCGGCAACGTCGGGCCGAAGGTCTCCTCGGTGACGCAGGACATGGTGTGGTCGACGTCGACGAGGACGGTCGGCTCGAAGGCGGTGCCGAACCCGGCCCGCTTGCCGCCGGTGAGCACCTTGGCGCCGGCCGCGACGGCTTCCTCGACGTGGCGCTGCACGATGGCCACTTGGTTCTCGTTGGCCAGCGCCCCGACGTCGTACTTCGAGTCGCGCCCGTCCAGCCCTTGGCGCAGCGCCTTGACGTTGGCGGTCAACTTGGCGACGAACTCGTCGTACACGGGCGCCTCGACATATACCCGCTCCACCGAGATGCAGACCTGGCCGGAGTTGAACATGCCGCCGAAGGCGATGCCGTGCGCGGCCCGGTCGAGGTCGGCGTCGGCCAGGACGATGGCCGGGTCCTTGCCACCCAGTTCGAGGCTGTAGGGCACCATCCGCTCCACACACGCGGCGGCGATCTTGCGGCCGGTGGCCGTGGAGCCGGTGAACTGGATGTAGTCGGCGTTGCCGACCACGGCCGCTCCGGTCGCGCCCGCGCCGGTGACCACGGAGAAGACCGGCGGCGCGCCGATCTCGGCCCAGCCCTTCGCCAGTTCGAGCGCGGACAGCGGAGTCACCTCGGACGGCTTGAGGATGACGGCCGCCCCGGCGGCGAGCGCGGGGAACACGTCCATCACGGGCATGGCCAGCGGGAAGTTCCACGGCGTGATGACGCCGACCACCGGATAGGGCCGGTACACCGTGGTCAGTCGCTTGACCCGAGCCAGCGGACTGTGCGGCGACGGGTGGTCGTCGGCCAGGAACTTGGCCGCGCGGCGCGCGTAGTAGCCGATCAGATCGGTCGCGAACCCCGGGTCGATCAGGGCGTCCACCCGAGGTTTGGCGGTTTCCGACTGCAGCACGGTGGCCAGCCGGTCGGTATTGTCGATCAACCAGTCCTGGAACTTCAGCAGCCAGACTTTGCGACCTTCGGGACCGATCGCCTCCCACTCCGGCTGGTACAGCCGCAGTTCACGAACCTTGGCGGCGACCGCGTCGGCGGTCTCGTCCGGCACCGTGCCGACGACCTGACCGGTGCCGGGATTGCGCACCTCGATGACGGCGGGGCCGTCCATCCGCGCGGTCGTTTTGTCTGCCCGCGCTTTCTCGTTCGCGGGCGCTGGTTCGGTGTTGGTCACTGCTGTTCTCCCACTGACGTCGTGTTGAACCGCGGTCTGCTGACTGCTGTGAGGCAGGCCACTGAACTATGATCGTGACACAATCCGAACAGACTTTCTTGGCCCATTCGGTCAAGTAGGACGGGCGAATTTGTTCCCTCGGAACAATCAGTGACGGGCATCCGCCGAGCCGAAGGAGGTGGCGATGAACGTTCGGCCATCTCCGGGCGCCGCCCGGCCGAGCCCCGCTCCCGACGAAGTGCGCGACTGGCTCGCCGAGTACGTCTACGAGACGATGCGCGCGGACACCCTCGAGCAGATCGTCGGCCGGCTCGACGACGTGATCATCGCGCGCATCCCCGAACTCGCCGATCGCGATATGCGCCGTGACCTCGCGGCCAGCACCCGCGCGCACGCGAGGATCGTGCTCAGTCGCCTGACCAGCGACACCTTCGAATTCTCGCTGCCGGAGGAGGCGCACGCCTTCGCACGCAGCGTGGCCAGGCGCGGATTCGAGCTGCGGTTGCTGCTGCGGGTCTATCACGTGGGCATGGAGGCGGTGCTGGACTACATGACCGAGGTCGTCGAGCAGCGGCAGGCGACGCCCGCACTCGAGCGCGTGGTGCTGCTGCGGCTGTTCGAGCGGGCCACCAAGTGGATGAACACCTCGGTCGAATTGCTCACCGACACCTACATGGAGGAGCGCGAGCAGGTCCTGCGCGCGGCGCTCAACCGACGCGCCGAGACCGTGCGCGCCCTGCTGGACGGGGACGACGTCGACATCGAGCAGGCATCGATGCGGCTGGGCTACCGGCTCTCCCAGCAACATCTGGCCTTCGTGCTGTGGACCGACGAGCCGACCGGAGAACCCACCGGTGCGGAGGCGGAGGCGACCGGACTGCTGGATCGGGTCGCGGCGCGGCTGGCCGCGGCGCTCGGCAGCGCGCGCGTGCTCACCGTTGCCTCCGGCGCCAGCGCGATGTGGGCGTGGTCGGGTTGGGACGAGGCGGAACGCGGCGCCGAGATCGCGGCGCCGGGACAAGTGGAGCGGCTGGCAGCGGCGCACGTCCAAGCCCCGGTGCGGGTCGCGTTCGGTGTGCCGGCCGGGGGGATCGCGGGCTTCCGCCGGAGTCATCACGAGGCGGTGGCCGCGCGGCAGGTCGCCGAGCGCGCACCCGTCGGCGGCCGACGGGTCACCGGGTATCGAGCGGTGGAGATCGCTTATCTCGCCGGCGCGGACGAAGCGGCCATGCGCGGATTGGTCGAGCGCGAACTGGGCGCGCTGGCGGGCCGGGATGCGAACGCCGCGCGATTGCGCGAGACGCTGCACGCCTATCTGCGCAGTCACCGCAGCCCGGAGGCGACGGCAAAAGTGCTGGGTGTGCACAAGAACACGGTCCGCTACCGGGTGCAGCGGATCGAACAACTCCTGGGATATCCGATCGAAGAGCGTGGCTTGCCGCTGGAGATCGCGCTGGTGTGCGTCGCTGTCTACGGCGTGGACGCCCTGCCCTGAATGCCCGGCTACTCGCCCGCCACGGCTTCGCGGGCGGCGATGCGGCGCAGCGGTGGCTCGGTGGGCGGCGCCACCCTGCGGTCGGGTAACTCGGCGAGCAAGGTGGTGGTCGCCTCGGCGATGGCCGCGACGGCCTTGTCGACGGCCGATTTGGTGGTCGAGCTCAGGCCGGACACGCCACCGACCTTGCGCACGTACTGCAGTGCGGCGGCATAGATCTCCTGCTCGGTTGCGGCAGGTTCCAGACCACGCAGGACGGTGATGTTTCTACACATGCGAGCACACTAGCCCCAGATCACGACCTGCGTCAGGGTAAGAAGTCATCGAACATTCGCCGCCATCGATGAATACGGCGCGTTCGCCGGGACCGATGGGGAACAATCGGGGCATGTCCTCGCGCGGTGTACCCACCTTGACCACGTTTCCGTACGCGGAGCTGGACGAACGGGAGCAAGACCATTGGTCCGGCGCCGCGATCTCCGACGACGAACTGCGAGCGCTGGCCCTCGGCGCCTTCTACTCGGCGCGCTGGGACGCCTTCCATGACGCGCTGCTGCTCGGCCCCGAGCGCGCGCATCCCCTCGGTGACCGACGTGAGCTGGCCATAGACACCCTCACCGGAGCGTGGGGCATCACCGACGGTACCGAGGCGCAAGCATCGATGGAGCAGTTGCTGGGTGGCATGCACGCCCCGCTCTACGCGCTGGTGCACCCGCTGGTGACGGCGTCCATCAACGCCAGTGAGCGCGACCGTTTCGGTGAGCGGGCCGACCGGCATCGGGCGTTCCTTCGGCAGGTCGGCGCGTTCCGCGGGATGGACAACCCCGAGGCGCTGGTTCGTGACTACGACATCTGGTCGCAGGCGATCAAGATCGGATTCACCGACCATCTGGCCCGGCCGCTGCCCAGTGACATCCATGCCTGGGATCTGGCCAGGGTGGTCGCGGTGGCCAGGATGGCCTACACCGCCGGGTACCTCGATGCCGAGGTGGCTTGGAGCTATCTGGCGCGCGCCCTGCCGCTGGCCCAAAGCAAGTACCGCAACTGGCGTCAGTTCGGCGACGCCTACCTCACCGGCTGGACCTACTGGCAGGCCTGCGAGGACTTGGCGGAACTGAAGAACGGCGGCGTCGACCGCCGCAAGGAGTTGCTGCGGCTGTGGCTGCGCCCGACCAGCCCGTGGCGGCGGGTCGCGCTGAACTCAGTTCCCGTCGGGGAGTGAGCGCAGGATGCCGCGGCCGTAGCGCTGGAACTGCGCGTCGTCCACCATGCCGAGGGAGTGCCGCTCGACCAGCAGTTCCCACTCCGAATACAGCTGGGCCACACCAGGGTCGGCGAAGCCCGCGGCGCCGTCGGCGGATTCCCGGCGCACCGCGAAGTTGACCGCGCAGGTGACCCGTTCGGTGTCGGCGTGGTCGGCGCCGGAGAAGTGCAGCGTCCGGCTGCCGTCGTGCACCTCGATGCCTGTCGCGCCGCGCCCGGGACCGATCTCGCCGCGCCCGGCGGTGGGCGTATCCGTGGTGCGCGCCCACAAGACCACGGGAATCGGGAGTTCGTGCGCGTACCGGTCGTCGCCGATCGAGATGAACAGCAGTCGCGCCGTCGTCGCGGCGAGCAGGCCGGAGCCGGTCCCCGCGGGCGGATGCGCGACCGCGATCGCGGTTTCCAGAACGTACTCTTCCGGCGTCACGTAACGATGCAGAGCCGCTATCGCCTGCTTCGCCTCGCGGCGCGGGGACATCCTGCGCGTCGCCCGATCGACGTCCGCGCGAGTGGGACCGCCGCGGCCCCAGGTGGGGGCGGGTGGCTGCAGATCCGGCGCCGCGATATCGATGCGCTGGGTGGCCAGGATGTGCGCGTTGATCCGGTCGATGATCTCGGTCGCCGCCGGTACGTCGTGCTCGGCGATCAGGACCGGCAGCGGGGTGCGGTCCGCGGGCACGCCGGTGAGCACGGGCGTGGGGTAACGCAGATAGATCTCGATGACGACGGCGTCGTCCGCGCGCCGGTTCAGCCGGACCTTGAGCAGGTCCGAGACCGGAACATCCAGTACGCGCTCGCCGTCGGACCCGGGCCGCAGGACGATCAACCTGCCGCGGCCGTGGCGCAGTATCGCTGTAGGTGTGCGTAACTCGACTATGTCCATACCCCCTGCGCTCGTGTCTGGTCTGCGGCGCTCCGGGGCTCTTCGTGGTTTGCGAGCTACCGCTTACGTGCCCGTCGCTCGCGCCGCCATGTTGTGTCGTCGCTCACGATAGGCCGAACATGCCATGATTGTTGCCACTTGGAGGAAGCCGGGCCGGGGACATCGGGAACCACCGTCGATCCCCGGCCGTTTACCTCATTAACTGCACCTGCAGCCGAACTGCGCGATGTATCGAGTAGACCGTACGCGGTAACGTGGCATGTCCGCATCCGAACCCCCGCGGAACCGGACGCGCCAGACGCATCGCTAGGCAAGAACCGGAGACACCGGAAAGGACTGGCCGCCCCGGCCGACGCTCTATGAACCGCAAGACAGTGTTTCGCACCCTGGCCATAGTCTCGGGCATTTTGCTCGTGATCTATGCGTTCAGCTACTTCGGCAACGACACGCGGGGCTGGAAGAGCGTCGATACCTCGGTTGCCCTCAGCCAGCTCGAGAACAAGAGCAACGTCGAGAACGTGCAGATCGATGATCGCGAGCAGCAGCTGCGCATCGAACTGAAAGACGGCAACGACGCCACCAGCGGGCAGAACAAGATCATCGCGAAGTATCCGGGCGGCAGCGAGACCTCCGCTCAGATCTTCGACGCCGTGAAGAATTCCGGCGCGCCCTACAACACCGTGGTCAAGCAGGAGAGCTGGTTCACCCAGATCCTGCTGTTCGTGCTGCCCATGGTCATCCTGCTCGGCCTGTTCATCTTCGTGATGGCCCGCATGCAGGGCGGTGGCCGCGGCGGCATGATGGGCTTCGGCAAATCGAAGGCCAAGCAGCTGTCCAAGGACATGCCCAAGACCACGTTCGCCGACGTGGCCGGAGCCGACGAAGCGGTCGAGGAGCTCTACGAGATCAAGGACTTCCTGCAGAATCCGGTGCGCTACCAGGCTCTCGGCGCCAAGATCCCCAAGGGCGTCCTGCTCTACGGCCCGCCCGGCACCGGTAAGACGTTGCTGGCTCGTGCCGTCGCGGGTGAGGCCGGTGTGCCGTTCTTCACCATCTCCGGTTCGGACTTCGTGGAGATGTTCGTCGGTGTCGGCGCCTCCCGCGTGCGCGACCTGTTCGAGCAGGCCAAGCAGAACAGCCCCTGCATCATCTTCGTCGACGAGATCGACGCGGTCGGCCGCCAGCGCGGCGCGGGCCTCGGCGGCGGTCACGACGAACGCGAACAGACCCTCAACCAGCTGCTGGTCGAGATGGACGGCTTCGGCGACCGCACCGGCATCATCCTGATCGCCGCGACCAACCGTCCCGACATCCTCGACCCGGCGCTGCTGCGTCCGGGCCGCTTCGACCGTCAGATCCCGGTCGGCAATCCGGACCTCGCCGGTCGCCGCGCGATCCTGCGGGTGCACTCCCAGGGCAAGCCGATCTCGCCGGACGCCGACCTGGACGGCCTGGCCAAGCGCACCGTCGGCATGTCCGGCGCCGACCTGGCCAACGTGATCAACGAGGCCGCCCTGCTCACCGCCCGCGAGAACGGCGCGATGATCACCGGGGAATCGCTGGAGGAATCGGTCGATCGCGTCATCGGCGGCCCGCGCCGCAAGAGCAGGATCATCAGCGAGCACGAGAAGAAGATCACCGCCTATCACGAGGGCGGTCACACGCTGGCCGCCTGGGCGATGCCCGACATCGAGCCGGTGTACAAGGTCACCATCCTGGCGCGCGGCCGCACCGGCGGCCACGCCATGACGGTGCCCGAGGACGACAAGGGCCTGATGACCCGCTCGGAGATGATCGCCCGCCTGGTCATGGCTATGGGTGGCCGTGCGGCCGAGGAGCTGGTGTTCCACGAGCCGACCACCGGCGCGTCCTCCGATATCGATCAGGCGACCAAGATCGCGCGCGCGATGGTCACCGAGTACGGCATGAGCGCCCGGTTGGGCGCGGTCCGCTACGGGCAGGAGCAGGGCGACCCGTTCCTCGGACGCTCGATGGGCATGGGTTCGGACTACTCGCACGAGGTGGCCGGCGCGATCGACGAGGAGGTGCGCAACCTGATCGAGGCCGCGCACACCGAGGCGTGGGCCATCCTGAACGAGTACCGCGACGTGCTCGACGACCTGGCCACCGCGCTGCTGGAACGGGAGACCTTGCACCGCAAGGATCTCGAGCAGATCCTCGCCTCGGTGGAGAAGCGCCCGCGGATCACCGCGTTCAACGATTTCGGCGACCGCGTCCCCTCGGACAAGCCTCCGGTGAAGACGCCGGGCGAGCTGGCCGCCGAGCGCGGCGAATCGTGGCCGCCGGAACCGGTGGCGCAGCCGGTGGCCGCCTCCGCGCAGCGCGAGCCGCAGACCTCCAACGGCTACCCGCCGCACGAGAGCGGTTACGGCGCGCCGCAGTACGCGCGCCCGGCCGCGCCCGGCTACCCACTGCCGCAGGCGCCCGCTCCGGCGTATCCACGCCAGGGCACGCACGGTTCGCGGCCGGACTACGGCGCTCCGGCGGGATGGTCGGCCCCCGGCTGGCCGCCGCGGGACGAGCCGCAGCAGCAGGGTCAGCCCGGCTGGGGTGACCAGCAGCAGTCGCGGCCCGGCTACCAGCAGTGGGGTCCGCAGGGCACGCCGGAAGGCGGCTACGACCGGGACGGGTACGGCGACAACGGCGGCTATGACGAGCCGCGCCGGACCAACCCGAACGGCGAGGGCGACAACGGCGATTGGGATGGACCGAACGGTCGTCACTGACGAGTGACGATTAGGCTCGACCATCGTGGGGGTGCCGAGAAATTGCCGGTGCCCCGGGAGTTTGGAGGTGTCCTCGATTGTCGGCCAACGAGCATGGCGGTGGTTACACCCTCGCCGAAGCGGATGACGCTGAGTACGACGGTGTCGACATCGGCATCACCGACCCCGGCCTCGTCGCCCTGGAAACCGGCAGATCGTTCGATCAGGCGCGGGCCGAAGCGGCGGTTCGGGAGTTGCTGCTCGCCGTCGGCGAAGACCCGGATCGGCCCGGCCTGCGGGAGACGCCCGCCCGCGTCGCCCGCGCCTACCGGGAGACGTTCGCCGGGCTCTACGTGGAACCGGATTCGGTGCTCAACACCACCTTCGACGAGGGCCATCAGGAACTCGTGCTGGTTCGGGACATCCCGATGTACTCCACCTGCGAGCATCACCTCGTGTCGTTCCACGGCGTCGCCCACGTCGGTTACATCCCGGGCCCGCACGGCCGGGTCACCGGTCTGTCCAAGCTCGCCCGGCTGGTGGATCTGTACGCCAAGCGCCCGCAGGTGCAGGAGCGACTGACCAGCCAGATCGCCGACGCGGTGATGCGCAAGCTGGACCCGCGCGGCGCCATCGTGGTGGTCGAGGCCGAGCACTTGTGCATGGCCATGCGCGGTATCCGCAAGCCGGGCGCGAGCACCACCACCTCCGCCGTGCGTGGACTGCTGCAATCCAACGCCGCCTCGCGTGCCGAGGCGCTCGATCTGATCCTGCGGAAGTGAGCGGGCCGCGGTGTCCGAGCTGAAGGGCGCGGGGCGCGCGGCGACCGGAGAAGACACCGCCACCGAGGCCGCCGCACGCCCGGACGGGCGATCGACCCCGGCGAGCGGACTCGAGAACGTCGGCGCACGCGAGGGGCGCTCCTGCGTGGTGATGGGCGTGGTCAACGTCACCAGCGATTCGTTCTCCGACGGCGGGCGATATCTCGACCCCGAGCTGGCCGTCGCGCACGGCGTGCGACTACACGCCGCCGGCGCGGACATCATCGATGTCGGCGGTGAGTCGACCAGGCCGGGCGCGGTGCGCATCGACGCGGCGACCGAGGCCGCGCGGGTGACGCCGGTCATCCGCGGACTGGTCGCGGCAGGGGTGCCGACCAGCGTGGACACCATGCGCGCCGCCGTGGCCGCCGCGGCGATCGAAGCCGGGGTATCGGTGGTCAACGACGTCTCCGGTGGCCGCGCCGACCCCGATATGGTGCGCGTGGTCGCCTCCGCGCAGGTCCCGTGGATTCTCATGCACTGGCGGGCGGGCGCGGACTACCGGCACACCGGACCGGCCGACCACTACGACGACGTGGTCGCCGAGGTACTCGCAGAGCTGACCGCGCAGGTGGACTCGGCTGTCGCCGCGGGCGTCGACCCCTCCCGGCTGGTCCTCGATCCCGGCCTGGGCTTCGCGAAGAACGCCGAGCACAATTGGACCCTGCTGGGCGCTCTGCCCGAACTCGTCGCGCACGGGTTGCCGATCCTGATCGGCGCCTCACGCAAGCGTTTCCTGGGTTCGCTGCTCGCCGACGAGACGGGGCCACGTCCACCGGACGGCCGCGAGACGGCCACCGCGACCGTGTCCGCGCTGGCCGCGCTCCACGGCGCGTGGGGAGTGCGCGTGCATGACGTGCGCGCGTCGCTGGACGCCATCGCGGTCACCGACGCGTGGCAGAATGCCGCACGGCAGCGCGCCGCGCAGCACGACACCATCCGATCCAGTGCGCAAGGAGCTCACCGATGAGCCGGTCCCCGGTCCACGCCGAAGAACATGCGCCGCCGCGCGATTCGGCGATCCGGCGCGGCGCGGACCGGATCGAATTGCGCGGCCTGCGTGCCTACGGGCATCACGGAGTGTTCGATCATGAGCGTCGCGACGGTCAGGAGTTCTCGGTCGACCTGACCGTGTGGGTGGATTTCGGCGTGGCGGCGGCGTCCGACGACTTGGTGGCGACCGTGGACTACGGCGCGCTCGCCGAGCGCGCGGTGCGGATAGTTCAGGGCCCGCCGCGCAATCTCATCGAGACCGTGGCCTCGGAGATCGCCGACGACGTGATGACCGATCCGCGGATCACCGCGGTCGAGGTAGTGCTGCACAAGCCGTCCGCGCCGATCCCGCACACGTTCGCCGACGTCCGGGTGATCACCTCGCGGCACCGGGGGGAGCCCGCCGAATGAGCGAGCGGAACTGCCGCGCGGCCCTTTTCCAGTGCGGGCCGGGCGCCGCGGAGGCACGCCGATGACCCGTGCCGTCCTATCCATAGGGTCGAATCTGGGTGACCGGCTCGCGCATTTGCGTAGTGTCCTGGACGGGTTCGGGCATCGAGTACTTGCCGTCTCCGCCGTGTACGCCACCGCGCCCTGGGGTGGCGTCGCGCAAGAGGACTATCTCAACGCCGCTGTGCTGGTGGAAGATCCAGCTTTCGGCTGCGCGGACTGGCTGCGTCGCGGCCAGGAACTGGAGCAGGCCGCGGGACGGGTGCGCGAGGTGCGCTGGGGCGCACGCACACTCGATGTGGACGTGGTGTGGTGCGCCGAACTGCGCGACGGGGAGCCGGTGGCGTGCCGCAGCGCCGACCCGGATCTGCTCCTGCCGCACCCCCAGGCGCACCGGCGCGCCTTCGTGCTCGTGCCGTGGCTGGACGTGGCGCCGGACGCGGTGCTGGAGGTCGACGGCTCGCCGCGCGCAGTGGCGGATCTGCTGGCCCGGCTCGATCCGGCCGAGCGCGCGGGCGTGCGCCGCACCGAATTCTCGCTGACGGGCACGCCGTCGTGAAACTCAAGCCGACTCGCGTCCTCGACCTCGTGGCGAACGTGCTGATCGCCGCGATAGTCGCGTGGATCGCCACCCGCGTGGCCTATGACAATTTCCCGCCGATCTCGCTTTTCGCGGGCGCTTCGCTGTACCCGGTGGCCGCCATCGAGGCGGTGCTAGCTTTTGTCATCCGGGCCAGGGTGAACGACCACGAGATCGGCGACGGGCGCCACCAGTTGCATCCGATCACCGCGGCCCGCGCTGTCGCGTTGGCCAAGGCGTCGGTGCAGGTCGGTTCGATCGCGGCGGGCATCTGGCTCGGCTTCTTGTGCTGGGTCTTCCCGCAGCGCGGCACTCTGCGCGCGGCGGCGGCCGACAGCCCTGGCGCGATCGTCGGGATGCTGGCGGGATTCGCTTTGGTTGCTGCGGCCCTCTGGCTGGAGTACTGCTGCCGAGCTCCGGAGGACCCCCCAGACGATGCGGCAACTACATAGCTAGTGGAACGAACGGAATCACAAAACCGGAATCTGGGCGCGGCACCACCTATTGGCTACCCTGGCTGGCATGGTTTCACCCTCCCGTAGCAGCACTTCCCGTCGACGGCGGGACGACGCGGGAAAATTATTCGTCGGCGTCTTGATCCTGCTCGGTCTGGTTGCCAGCGTTTTCCTGATCTTCAGTAACAGCGTGGAGTTCGTACGGGTAGGTCTGGTTGTGGCGCTGTGGGCGGCCGCAATCGGCGCTCTTACTGCGACGAAGTACCGCAAAGAGGCGACCATCGACAAGGCGAAGGTCCGCGATCTGCAGACCGTCTACGAGTTACAGCTGGAGCGTGAGGTCACCGCGCGGCGCGAGTACGAACTCGGCGTGGAGGCGCGGGTGCGCCAGGAAGTGGGCGCCGACGCGGCCGAGATGGCGGCCTTGCGGGCGGAACTCACCGTGCTGCGGCAGAGCCTGCAACGACTGTTCGACGGCGATCTGCCGATGGACCGCCCGGCGTTGCGGGCCGACGCGACCCGGATTCAGGAGCTGACCAGTTCCAGCGCCGAATCGGGGAACAATAGCTCGGCGAATGCCGGGATGTGGTCGGTGTTCGCCGACCAGCAACCCCGCAGCAGTATGACGCCGATCTTCGAGCCCGATCACCCCGAGCCGCCGGTCTTCGCCAGCCCCTTCGACGATCCGGTCACCGCTGAGACCGCGGTCGTCTCCGCGGACGACGACCCCGCCGACCAGGCCGACACGGAGCGGGCGCGCTACGCCCGGCCGCGCGGCTGGGCCGACGCGTTCACCGAGACCGTGGACGAGCAGGTCGACGAGCCCCCGACCCAGCCCGCCGTGCGGCCCCAGCCGGACCCGGAACCGGTCACACGGCCGGCCTCCGCGCCCACCGTGGGCACGCCCAGCGCGCGCAGGCGGCGCCGGGCCGAGAGCGACGACGAGTCGCCATCGCGACGTCTGTCGGTAGCGGAGATCATGGCCAACCTGCAGTCCGAGGAGCGCGAAGGTCGATGACCCGGGGCCGGGCCCGGCCCGCACTGCGTCATAGATCACGTGGGCACCCCGTGGCGGCGGCGAGCCACCTGCCGATATTCTCTTGGCGTACCGTCCGGTACCCGCATGGCGGGACTGGAACGACATCGAGAGGACAACGTTGACCTCGAGAAGCGTGAATTCCGATAACGCTACTTCGGGCTACGACCCCGCCCCTGCACGCCTGACGGTGGGAATCGTCTCGGCGGGACGCGTGGGTTCGGCATTGGGCGCCGCACTGGAGCGGGCCGGACACGTGGTGTTCGGCGTCTGTGCGATCTCCGACGCCTCGGTGCGCCGTGCCCGCACCCGGCTGCCCGACTCGGAGATCCTGCCGATCGAACAGGTGGCCGCCCGCAGCGAACTGCTGCTGCTCGCCGTGCCCGACACCGAACTGGCGGGCCTGGCCCGTGGCCTGGCCGGTGCGGGAGTCGTCCGGCCCGGCACCATCGTGGCCCACACCTCCGGCGCCAACGGCGTCGGCGTGCTGGCCCCCCTCGCCGAGGTCGGCGCCCTTCCGCTGGCCATTCACCCCGCCATGACCTTCACCGGCCACGACGAAGACGTGACCCGTCTCGGCAACGCGTGCTTCGGCATCACCGCCGCCGACGAGGTCGGCTACGCCATCGCGCAGTCGCTGGTGATCGAGATGGGCGGCGAGCCGGTCCGCGTCCCGGAGCAGAACCGGGCGCTGTACCACGCCGCGCTCGCGCACGGCAGCAATCACCTGGTCACGGTGATCGTCGACGCGGTGACCGCCCTGCGCGCCGCCTTGGATGGCCCAGGCCTGATTGGCCAGCAACTGGTCGACGACCAGCCCAACGGTCTGGCCGAGCGTCTGCTCGCCCCGCTGGCCTCGGCCGCGCTGGACAACGCCCTGCGCCGCGGTCAGTCCGCGCTGACCGGTCCGGTGGCCCGCGGTGACGCGGACGCGGTGGCCGTGCACCTGCGCGCGCTCGAGTCCGTCGATACCCGGCTGGCCGAGGCTTATCGCGCGCTGTCGCTGCGCACCGCGGAGCGGGCCGGCACGGCTCCCGCCGTCATCGAGCTGCTGGAAGGACGCTGATGTTCGACCCGAAATTGCGCGGCGCGTATCGGCCCGGCACGCTGACCGTGCACCACGATCCCGCGGTACTCGGCGCGGTGTCCACTGCCCTGCGCGGTGTCGGCCGCACCGTCGCGCTGGTTCCGACCATGGGCGCGCTGCACGAGGGTCATCTGGAGATCGTGCGGCTGGCCAAGCGGACCAACCAGGTCGTCATCGTGTCGATTTTCGTCAATCCCCTGCAGTTCGGGGCGAACGAAGACTTGGACAAGTACCCCCGAACGCTGGACGCCGACGTCGAACTGCTGCGCGCGGAGGGCGTGGAGCTGGTGTTCGCGCCGAGCGTGTCCGACATGTATCCGGACGGTCCGCGCACCACGGTGCATCCCGGTCCGCTCGGGGCGGAACTGGAGGGCGCCAGCCGCCCGACGCATTTCGCGGGCATGCTCACCGTGGTCGCCAAACTGCTGCAGATCACGCGGCCGACCGAGGCGTTCTTCGGCGAGAAGGACTACCAGCAGCTCACGTTGATCCGGCAGATGGTTCGCGACCTGAATTTCGACGTCCGGATCACGCCGGTGGTCACCGTGCGTGAGCCCGACGGCTTGGCGCTGTCCTCGCGCAACCGCTACCTCGACCCGGTGCAGCGCGAGTCGGCGCTCGCCCTGTCCGCGGCTCTGTCGGCGGGCAAGCACGCGGGCGGACGCGGTGGCGAGGCGGTACTCGCGGCCGCCCGCCAGGTTCTCGACGCCGCGACCGGCGTGGACGTCGACTATCTGGAGCTGCGCTCGGCCACTCTGGGGCCCGCCCCGGCGTCCGGCAACGCCAGATTGCTGGTCGCCGCCAGGGTCGGCGCGACCCGGCTCATCGACAACATCGCCGTCACGCTCGGCGCTCCGATCGACGGTCATCCCACCGTCTCCGAGTCGCGGTCCGTCGCGGACTCCTCCCAGCCCGTCACGGCGGTGTCCGATCCCGCCCTGCTCCCTCCCGCCAACTAGAAAGGGCGACGCAATGCTGCGCACCATGATGAAGTCGAAGATCCACCGTGCCACCGTGACGCACGCCGACCTGCACTATGTCGGTTCGGTCACGGTGGATCAGGACCTGCTCGACGCCGCCGACCTGCTGGAAGGCGAGCAGGTCTGCATCGTGGACATCGACAACGGCGCCCGCCTGGAGACCTATGTCATCGCCGGCGAGCGGGGTTCCGGGGTGATCGGGATCAACGGCGCCGCGGCGCACCTGGTGCACCCGGGCGACCTCGTCATCCTGATCGCCTACGGCCAGCTGAACGAGCAGGAAATCGCGGAATACGACCCCAAGGTCGTGTTCGTCGACGAGCGCAACCGCCCGGTCGAGCTCGGCTCCGACCCGGCTCACGCGCCGGAGGGCTCGGGCCTCACCTCGCCGCGCTCCCTGTCGTTCGTCTGAGGGCCGGCGATCCGGACATGTTGCTGACCATCGATGTTCGCAACACCAGTATCGAACTCGGTTTGTTCTCCGGTTCCGGAGCGCATTCGAAACTCGTGCGGCACTGGCGGATGCACACCAATCCGTTGCTGACCGCCGACGAATTCGCCATGCAGGTGCGCGGGTTGGTCGGCGCGCAACTGGATGAGGTGATCGGCGTCTCCGCGCTTTCGACGGTGCCGCCGGTGCTGCGCGAACTGCGCGGCATGCTCGGCCAGTACTGGGGTCATGTTCCGCACGTGTTGGTGGAACCCGGTGTGCGCACCGGGATTCCGTTGCTGGTGGACAATCCGAAAGAAGTCGGGGCGGACCGCATCGTCAATTGCCTGGCCGCCTATCAGCGGTATTCCGCACCCGCGATCGTCGTCGATTTCGGCACGGCGATCTGTGTCGATCTGGTGTCGAAGAAGGGCGAGTTCCTGGGCGGGATCATCGCGCCCGGTGTGGAGATCTCCACCGAGGCGCTGGTGGAACGCAGCGCGCTGCGGCGGGCGGAGCTGACCAGGCCACGCTCGGTGCTGGGAAAGAACAGCATGGAATGCATGCAGTCCGGCGCGGTATTCGGTTTCGCCGGGCTGGTGGACGGCCTGATCGATCGGATTCGGGACGAGTTCGACGCGTTCGCGGGTGACGATGTCGCGGTGGTCGCCACCGGCGCGAGCGCACCGCTGATCGTCCCGGAATCGGAAACCATCGAGGACCACGATCCGCACCTCACGCTGACCGGTCTGCGGCTCGTATACGAACGCAACCAGCGGCGCAAGGGAAGTGTCTGATTTGCGCGGTGTTGTATTCGTCGCAGGCCGGATGGTTGCCGTCACCGTGTCGCATGCTGTTAAACTCCCTCTCGTGACATTTGTCGTGAGCACCCAGGAGTGTTGTCGAGGCTGACATGCCTCGACCGATCGAGGCTGATTACCCGCCCTCGACCGATACCTTCCTCCTGGAGATTCGCTCATGCGTTCTTCCGTTCTTTCCCTTTCCTCCGCTTCCTCCGCGCGTACCGCTTTCTCGGCTACTCCGCCGGTCGAGCGCTCGGTGGCGCCCGCGCTGCCCACTCGGCTACGTCCGGCCGATTTGCTCCGGTTGACCGACGAAGGCGCCGAGGACGTGCTCGCCGGACGCTACGACCACCTGCTTCCCGGGGGTGGGACGTGGCCGGAAGACGAGCGCTGGGCGGCTCGGTTGCTCGCCGACGACGAGGTCGACGTCTGGTTGATCAGCTGGACGCCGGGTAAGTCGACGGAGCTGCACGACCACGCCGGTTCGCTCGGCGCGCTCACCGTGCTCAGCGGGGCGCTCTCCGAATACCGATGGAACGGAACGGAACTGCGTTGCCGCACGCTCGCCGCCGGTGACCAGGCCTCGTTCCCGATCGGCTGGGTGCACGACGTGATGCGCGCGCCCGCCGCCGTCGAATCCGCGGGTCCACTCGACCCGACGCTGAGCGTGCACGCCTACTCCCCGCCTCTCACCGCCATGTCGTATTACGAGGTGACCGGTCACGGCACCCTGCGGCGCACCCGAACCGTCCTCACCGACCAGCCCGAAGGTGATATGTGATGACCCGTTTGACCATCGATCAGATGCTGGAGAACGCACGGGCCCAGCTCGACCGGATCTACGCCTTCGAATTGCCGGAAGCCATCGATCGCGGCGCCATTCTGGTGGATATCCGGCCCCAGGCCCAGCGCGGACGCGAGGGTACCCTGCCCGGCGCTCTGGTGATCGAGCGCAACGTACTGGAATGGCGGCTGGACCCCACCAGTTCCGCCCGCTTGGCGCTGGCCGCCGATCACGACGTGGAATGGATCGTCGTCTGCTCCGAGGGCTATACCTCCAGCCTGGCCGCCGCCGCGCTGCAGCAACTCGGGCTGCACCGGGCCACCGACCTGGTGGGCGGATACCAGGCATTGAAGGCGGCGGGACTGTTGAACGTCGCGGTAGGGGCGCCGCACTTCGCACGGGAGCTCGACGCGCTGGCGTCGCTGTAAATCCCCGCGAACACTTCCATCCTGAAATAGCCGGGCGCGCAGGTGTTTTCGGACATCGCCTGATGCGCACCGGCTATTTCGCGTCTCTGGAGCGCCGCTGCGCCGGTCCTGGATGGGATGAGGCTTCGATACCGTTTCGTTACTCCGAGTCAGAGGCCGGGCGGCGCGCAAAACGATTTCCGGTGCACGCTAGGGTTGTTCGATGTGAGCACCCCGAACTCTGCATCCTCCAGCGCATCGTCATCGGATTCGCGGCCCGCCGTGTCGCTCGACGCCGACGATGCCCCGGAGCAGATACGGATTCGGCGGGAGAAGCGGGAGCGGCTACTCGCGGCCGGCGGCGAAGCCTATCCCGTCGTCGTGCCGCGCACGCACACCCTCGCGGAAATTCGGGCCGCATATCCGGACCTCGCCGCGGACACGGCCACCGGACAAGAGGTGGGCGTCGCGGGCCGCGTCATATTCCTGCGTAATACGGGCAAGTTGTGTTTCGCCACACTGCAGGAGGGCGACGGCACCAAGTTGCAGGCGATGATCAGCCTGAACGGTGTCGGCGCGGACGCCCTCGGCGCCTGGAAGACCGATGTCGACCTCGGTGACTTCGTTTTCGTGCACGGTGAGGTCATCTCGTCGCGGACCGGCGAACTGAGCGTGCTGGCCGATTCCTGGTCCATGGCGGCGAAGGCCCTGCGGCCGCTGCCGGTGGCGCACAAGGAGATGAACGAGGAGTCGCGGGTCCGGCAGCGCTATGTCGACCTGATCGTGCGTCCCGAGGCCAGGGAAATGGCCCGTACCCGGATCGCGGTGGTGCGCGCGCTGCGCAACGCGCTCGAGCGCAGGGGATTCCTCGAGGTGGAGACGCCGATGCTGCAGACGCTGCACGGCGGCGCGGCGGCCCGGCCGTTCGTCACCCGTTCCAATGCCCTCGATATGGATCTCTACCTGCGCATCGCGCCGGAGCTGTTCCTGAAGCGCTGCGTGGTCGGCGGCTTGGAGCGGGTCTTCGAGATCAACCGGAACTTCCGCAACGAGGGCGCGGACTCCACGCATTCCCCCGAGTTCGCGATGCTCGAGACATACCAGGCATACGGCACCTATGACGACTCGGCGGTGATGACCCGGGAATTGGTGCAGGAGGTGGCCCAGGAGGCGTTCGGCACGCAGGTGGTGACCCTGGCCGACGGCACCGAATACGATCTTCGCGGTGAGTGGGCCACCGTCGAGATGTACCCCTCGCTGTCGGACGCGCTGGGTGTGCGGGTCACCCCGGAAACGTCGGTCGCCGAATTGCGCGCACTCGCGGATCGGGTCGGTCTGGAAATTCCGGAGGGCAAGGGCTACGGCCACGGGAAACTCGTCGAGGAACTCTGGGAACACCAGTATGGCGACAAGCTGTACGCGCCGACTTTCGTGCGGGACTTCCCGGTGGAGACATCCCCGTTGACCAGGCAGCATCGCAGTACGGCAGGCGTCACGGAGAAGTGGGATCTGTATGTGCGCGGCTTCGAGTTGGCCACGGGCTATTCGGAGTTGGTGGACCCGGTGATCCAGCGCGAGCGCTTCCTCGATCAGGCTCGGCTGGCCGCGCAGGGTGACGACGAGGCTATGGTGCTGGACGAGGACTTCCTCGCCGCGATGGAGCACGGCATGCCGCCGACGACCGGAACGGGTATGGGAATCGATCGGTTGTTGATGGCGCTCACGGGATTGGGAATCCGAGAAACGATACTGTTCCCAATTGTGCGTCCGGTCACCAGGTGACCAACTGGATTGCAAAGCAGCGACTCCGTCTTGGAATTTCCGGAATTCGAGGTATTCTTGCCTCGGGTAATCGGCCTAGTATGCGGGTCGCACGATTTCGAGAGGACGTTCATCTCATGGCAAAGAAGGTCACCGTTAGCCTGATCGACGATGTCGACGGTGAGTCCATCGCGGACGAGACCATCGAGTTTGCGATCGACGGTGTGTCGTACGAGATCGACCTGTCGTCGGCAAATGCGGCGAAGCTGCGCGACGGTTTGGAAGAGTGGGTTTCGAATGCGCGCCGGGTCAGCGGCCGGCGCCGGGTCAAGGCCGCCGCGGCCGCTGCGGGCGCTCCCAAGAGCCGGGTCTCCATCGACCGGGAACAAAGCGCCGCAATTCGGGAGTGGGCGCGTCGGAATGGACACAAGGTGTCCGCGCGGGGCCGCATCTCCGCCGACATCACCGACGCGTACAACAAGGCCGCGAAGGGATAGTTCTTTTTCGGCCGCCGTCCCGGCGAATCGTGCGACGCCGGGGCGGCGGTCTTGTTTGTGATAGGGCTTCGATATAGCAACGAAACCTGATCACGCGGTGCCCGTCGCGGCGGGGTGGATCGATCTTGCTCGTGGTACCCGAACGGGGCACCATGGAACCGTGCGACGGTCACTGGCGGTATGGAGAGGTGAGGTATCGGCGCAGTGACAGGATTCGTCGGATCATTCTTGCGGTTCACCGATGACGCAGGTCGGCAGCAGGAGCTCACGCTCACGCCCGATCGCGGTCGCGTCACCATCGGCCGCTCCCCGCATGCCGATCTCGCCCTGAGTTGGGATGCGGAGGTCTCCCGGCTGCACGCGGCGGTCGAGTACCTGGGTGCGCACTGGACCATCGTGGACGACGGCCTCTCCCGCAACGGCACGTTCGTCAACGGGGACCGGCTCGTCGGCCGCCGCAGGCTGATGGCGGGCGACGTCATCCGGGTCGGTACCTCGCGGGTGTCCTTTCACGACTTCGGCGGCGTGTCCGACGACATCACCCGCACCTCCACCGGCTCGATGCCCACCGCGCGGTCGCTCACCGAAACGCAGCGCTCGGTCCTGATCGCGCTGTGCCGCCCGTACAAGCACGGCGCGGGCTTCGCCACTCCCGCATCCAATCAGCAGATCGCCGAAGAGCTGTTCCTCAGCGTCGACGCCATCAAGACCCATCTGCGCGCCTTGTTCGCCAAGTTCGGGGTGGAGGATCTGCCGCAGAACCAGAAGCGGGTGCGGCTGGCTGGACTGGCCATGCAGAGTGGGCTCATTTCCGATCGGGACCTGTGAGACCTCCACCGTAGACGCTCGCTCAAGTGGTCGAGCTTCTCGACCATGGAGAGTCCCGGCGGCAACGGCTTGACTTGGAGACACAGCCGGAACCACGACGACTCCGGCCGGGTTTTCCGAGCAGGAGGAAGTTCATGACCGCCACACGTCTCGCCGCATTGGTGCTCGCCACGCTGGCGACGGGCCTGATCGCGGGCCTTTTCTACGCGTACGCCAATTCGGTGATGCCCGCGCTGGCCCGGACCGACGACCGCGCGATGATCGATGTGATGCAGAAGATCAACGTGGTGATCATCAATCCGTGGTTCATGATCGGCTTCCTGGGCACGGTCGGGTTCACCATCCTGGCCGCCGCGCTGCATCTGGGGCGCGAGCACCGGGCCACGCTGGTCTGGATCGGGCTCGCGCTGGTGCTGAACGTCATCGCCTTCGCGGTGACCTCCGGCCTGAACGTCCCGCTCAACGACCAGCTGGCCGCCGCGGGAGACCCGAGCTCGATCGCCGACCTCGCCGCGGTGCGCGCCGATTTCGAATCCGTCTGGGTGCGTTGGAACATCGTGCGCGGCGTCTTCCACACGCTGGCCTTCCTGGCGCTGTGCGGCGCGCTGTTCGTCGCGGGCGTCCAGCAGGGTAAGATCGCCGCCGCGGCGGGAACGCAGGGCCACCCGGCTGCGGGGCAGTACGCGGTGCCGGACCGGTCCGGCGCGCCTGCCTTCGGTCAGAGCTAGTTTCCGCAACGACCCGCCGGAATGTGCCCCGTCTGGGCCACTGCGTGCGGTAGCTTCCCCGGAAGACGAGACCGGACCGGGAGGCTATCGTGCGGCGTGTCCCAGGCTTTTCGTTGTTCATCGCTCTGCTCGCCGCGGTGTGCGCCACCGCGGGCGCGGCACACGCGCAAGAGCGCTATCCGGTCGACTACAACTTCTTCGCAGGCATCCCCGCGGAGCTGGCGAATCCGGGCGGTTCGCTGCCCGGCACCAACGACTGGTCCTGCCGGCCCGGTTCCGCGCATCCGAATCCGGTGGTTCTCGTGCACGGTACGGGGGGTGGCGCACAGACGAATTGGGGCGTGTTCGCGCCGCTGCTGGCCAACGAGGGCTACTGTGTGTACGCGTCCACCTTCGGCGCCTACGACCTGCCGTGGCCCGCGTCGGCCGTCGGAGGCATGCTTCCGATCGAGCGGAGCGCGGCGCAGCTCGCCGCTTTCGTGGACCGGGTACGCGCCGCGACCGGCGCCGCGGAGGTCGACCTCATCGGCCATTCCCAGGGCAATTTCATCGGCAACTACTTCGTCAAGCGGCTCGCGGGCGCGGCGAAGGTCGACAGGATGGTCGGGCTGGCCCCGCCCTGGCTCGGCTCGAACGCCGCAGGCATGGCGGACCTGAACGAATTCGGCACGCGGCTGGGTCTCGGCCCGTTCTTCGACGCCGTGGCCGGGTCGCCCTGCATGGCCTGCCGCCAGGTGCTGCAAGGCTCGGAGTTCGTGCGCGCGCTCAACGCCGACGGTGTGTACCACCCGGACGTGACCTACACGAACATCGCGACCGTGCTGGACGAGTTGGTGGTGCCGTACACCTCGGGGCTGGTAGCCGGGCCGCGAGTGACGAATATCGTGGTTCAGGACGGCTGCGCGACGGACTACTCTGGGCATACGGGCATAGCGGGCAGTCGAAGGGCCGCGACCTACGTGCTCAACGCGCTCGATCCCGCACATCAACGCCCCGTGCCCTGCGGTTAGGTCGACCCATACACCGGGTAGGCAGCCCAGGTCGTACGTGTGCGGTGGAGTTCCGGTCGGCGAGTGTTCTGTTCGCTGAGGGCAAAACCCGGCCGGAAACGAATCCCGCGCCGCCCACGTTATGAGTGAATGACCGTGCTGCTGCCGGTCGGCAATAGGGTGGACTGGCGGCGGCGGCATCTCCCGCCAACTAGAGTGGAGGCGGGGGCCGCAACCCCCGGGCTTCATGGCAGGCTGACGCCCACGGTTGTTGTACACAGCACACTGCGGCGTCTGTTGCCAGAATGTCGGAGCAGGAGAGTGAGGGAGCGATGTTCGAGAGGTTCACCGACCGCGCGAGGCGTGTCGTCGTCCTGGCCCAGGAAGAGGCCCGGATGCTCAACCACAACTACATCGGCACCGAGCACATCCTGCTGGGGCTGATTCACGAGGGTGAGGGCGTCGCGGCCAAGTCGCTGGAGTCGCTCGGCATTTCGCTGGAAGGCGTGCGCAGCCAGGTGGAGGAGATCATCGGCCAGGGCCAGCAGGCCCCGTCCGGGCACATCCCGTTCACCCCGCGCGCCAAGAAGGTGCTGGAGCTGAGTCTTCGCGAGGCGCTGCAGCTCGGGCACAACTACATCGGCACCGAGCACATCCTGCTCGGCCTCATCCGTGAGGGCGAAGGCGTGGCGGCGCAGGTGCTGGTGAAGCTGGGCGCCGATCTCAACCGTGTGCGCCAGCAGGTCATCCAGCTGCTGTCCGGGTACCAGGGCAAGGAACCGGTGGAATCCGGTTCGCGTGGCGAGGCGGGCACCCCGTCCACCTCGCTGGTGCTCGACCAGTTCGGTCGCAACCTGACCCAGGCGGCGCTCGAGGGCAAGCTGGACCCGGTCATCGGCCGCTCGAAGGAGATCGAGCGCGTCATGCAGGTGCTCAGCCGCCGTACCAAGAACAATCCGGTGCTGATCGGCGAGCCCGGCGTCGGCAAGACCGCCGTCGTCGAGGGCCTGGCACAGGCCATCGTCAACGGCGAGGTCCCGGAGACGCTGAAGGACAAGCAGCTCTACACCCTGGACCTGGGCTCCCTGGTCGCAGGCAGCCGTTACCGCGGTGACTTCGAAGAGCGTCTGAAGAAGGTGCTCAAGGAGATCAACACCCGCGGCGACATCATCCTGTTCATCGACGAGCTGCACACGCTGGTCGGTGCGGGCGCCGCCGAGGGCGCCATCGACGCGGCCTCGATCCTGAAGCCGAAGCTGGCCCGCGGCGAGCTGCAGACCATCGGCGCGACCACCCTCGACGAGTACCGCAAGTACATCGAGAAGGACGCCGCCCTCGAGCGCCGGTTCCAGCCGGTGCAGGTGGGCGAGCCGACCGTCGAACACACCATCAACATCCTCAAGGGTCTGCGCGACCGCTACGAGGCGCACCACCGTGTCTCCATCACCGACGGCGCCTTGGTGGCTGCGGCGACCTTGGCCGACCGCTACATCAACGACCGGTTCCTGCCGGACAAGGCGATCGACCTGATCGACGAGGCGGGCGCCCGGATGCGCATCCGTCGCATGACCGCTCCGCCGGACCTGCGCGAGTTCGACGACAAGATCGCCGAGGCGCGCCGGGAGAAGGAGTCCGCGATCGACGCGCAGGACTTCGAGAAGGCCGCGCGGCTGCGCGACAAGGAGAAGCAGCTCGTCGCCAAGCGGGCCGAGCGGGAGAAGCAGTGGCGCTCGGGTGACCTGGACGTCGTGGCCGAGGTCGACGACGAGCAGATCGCCGAGGTGCTGGCGAACTGGACCGGTATCCCGGTGTTCAAGCTCACCGAGGAGGAGACCACCCGTCTGCTCCGCATGGAGGATGAGCTGCACAAGCGGATCATCGGCCAGGAGGACGCGGTCAAGGCCGTCTCCAAGGCCATCCGCCGCACCCGCGCCGGCCTGAAGGATCCGAAGCGTCCGTCCGGCTCGTTCATCTTCGCCGGTCCGTCCGGTGTCGGTAAGACCGAGCTGTCCAAGGCGCTGGCGAACTTCCTGTTCGGCGACGACGACGCGCTCATCCAGATCGACATGGGCGAGTTCCACGACCGTTTCACCGCCTCGCGGCTGTTCGGTGCCCCTCCGGGCTACGTGGGCTACGAGGAGGGCGGCCAGCTCACCGAGAAGGTGCGCCGCAAGCCGTTCTCGGTCGTGCTGTTCGACGAGATCGAGAAGGCCCACCAAGAGATCTACAACACCCTGTTGCAGGTCTTGGAGGACGGCCGTCTCACCGACGGCCAGGGCCGGACCGTGGACTTCAAGAACACGGTGCTGATCTTCACCTCGAACCTCGGTACCTCGGACATCTCGAAGGCCGTCGGCCTGGGCTTCACGCAGAGCAATGCCGAGGGCTCGAACTACGAGCGGATGAAGCTCAAGGTCAACGACGAGCTGAAGAAGCACTTCCGGCCGGAGTTCCTCAACCGCATCGACGACGTGATCGTCTTCCACCAGCTCACCACCGACCAGATCGTCCAGATGGTGGATCTGATGATCAACCGCGTCGCCAAGCAGCTGAAGAACAAGGACATGGCGATCGAGCTCACCGAGAACGCCAAGAACCTGCTGGCCAAGCGTGGCTTCGACCCCGTGCTCGGTGCCCGGCCGCTGCGCCGCACCATCCAGCGCGAGATCGAGGACCAGCTGTCGGAGAAGATCCTCTTCGGCGAGATCGGCCCGGGCCAGACCATCTCGGTCGATGTCGAGGGCTGGGACGGCGAAGGCTCCGGCGAGGACGCCAAGTTCACCTTCACCGGCAAGGCGAAGCTGACCAAGGCTCAGACCGAAGAGAAGCCGGAAGTCGTGCTGACCGGCGCGACAGAAGGCCCCACCGAGGCCGCCGCAGGCGAGTAAATCGCAACCGAAGAGCCCGTGTCCACCTGGTGGGCACGGGCTCTTCGTATTCCGAGCTGAAATCCGGACCGTCACTCGCCTCCATGGCGGTCGCCAGGAAACTCACAGCTTCGGGTCGAGTGAAAATATTCATGCGGAAAAACTGCGCCGATAGGGACGTATTGGGGGCGTTGGTCGTGCGTCGTCACTCGCTATGCGCCGGAAAACGTATCCTGAGGGGTCTCGAGCGCCCTGCGGAATGTTAACCAAATAATTGCTAACCCTCGTTCGCGCCGCATCGGAAATGTTCGCTGAAAAATTGCTGTATCTCGTATATCGGGCGCGGCGGTGTCGGGCGGCCTTTGTGGAGATCGAGTGGGTGACGGGGCGTAGTTCTTCCTGCCTACCGGGGCTCTCGAGTCCGGATTCGTAGGCCACCAGTTGGGCGCCGTCCTGCGCATTCAGTTTCGCGAGGATACAGCTGACATGGTGCGGGCGATCGCGGGCTCATGTAGGGGCGTTTCCGATTTCGGCAGCTGTGAGGCCCTCGGCGACCGGGATTATCACGTCCCGCTCGCGGCCCTCCTGTGGGCCTGGTCGCGTCGCCCGGTCAGTGGCGCGGGTGAACGGCCGGTGTGCCGGGCAGTTCGGCCGCGTCGGCGGACCGTGCCCGTGAGACGCCCGGCGTCGGACGCGCCGGGGCTGTGGTGCCCCGATTCTCGGCGGCCGTGGTGGGCGCTGCCTCGGCGCCTGCCGCCGAGACGTCCGCCGCCGCGGTGCTCTGCTGCGGCGTACCCGATGCCGCGGAGTTATGCGACGGTCTCCCCCCTGACGCGGTCCTCTCCGTCGACGCGCCCGCGGTCGTTGCGTCGCGCCCGCGCGTTCCCGCTGACGCGGTGTTCTGCGCCGGTGCCCCCGGGAGGGCAGCCCCGGTCTCGTTCGCCGCGGATTCGGGAGCCCGTGTGGGCAGCCGGGCCGCGACCCGGAACCCGCCGCTGGGGCGCGGACCCGCGGTGAGTGCGCCGCCGAGTGCATGAGTGCGGTCCCGCATGCCGATGATCCCGTTGCCGCCGCTGGCGCCGGAGCGCGATGTGGCACCGGTGGGGCGGGTGTTGTCGACAGTGATGTCGACCGAGTCCGGGGTGTAGCGCACGGTCACCGTGGCGTCGGCGCCCGGTGCGTGCCGGAGCACGTTGGTCAGCGACTCCTGGATGATCCGGGCCGCCGCCCCGTCGATGACGCTGGGCAGCTGTTGCGGGGTGCCGAGTACGCGGGTCTCCACCGTCAACCCGGTGGCGCGGGGCCGCTGCAACAGGTCGTCCAGGTCGCCGATGCTCGGCGCCGGAGCGCGCGGGGCGGGTGGCGGCTGGACGGTGGCCGCGGCCTCCTCGGGGAGGTCGTTGTCGGTCGAAGCAGGCTGGGCCGGAGCCGAACTGCGATTGGTGCGGGGGGATCGGCGGGTCCGGCGGCGGCCGGTGTCCTCCGCGCTCGCCTCGGCCGCGAGGTGTTGCCCGTCGGGCTCCGCGGTTCCGGCGCGGATTGTGTGCTGCAGCGCGTGCACTTCGGCGAGAGCGTCGCGGCTGGCATTCTTGATCGCGGTGAGCGCCGTCTCGGCCTGCTCCGGGCGCTTGTCCAGCAGTTCCAGCGCCACCGACGACTGCATGTCGATCATCGACAAGCTGTGCGCGAGCACGTCGTGCAGCTCCCGCGCCATGGCGAGGCGCTCCTCGCCGGCTCGCCGCTCACGCTGCGCTTCCTCGTCTCGGCGGGCGGCCTCGGCGTGTTGCCCGCGCGCGAGGAGCGCGGCCTTGCGCTGCCGGATCGCCTCGGCCACCAGCAGCAACGCCGAAAGCCACGCCATCAGCGCGAATACCTGCCACGGGTCGGCAGGCCGCTCCAGCAGGGTGGGCAGCGGCCAGACCAGCGCGAGACAGCCCAGCAGGACGAGCGGGTAAGTCCACCAGCGGGATCCGGCGCTCGCGGCGGTGAGGAAGGCGATGACCAGCGAGACGAAGATCGGCCCGTACCCGTAGTCCCGGAAGAAATACGCCACGCACACGGCGAGCACCATGATCAGCACGGGCCCCGGCTGCGCACGCCGCCAGATCAGCGCTACCGGCCCGGCCAGCAGCAGGAGATACCCGAGGACGTCGAGGGAGTGCACTCCCGTCTGCCGCGTGTTCGCGAAGGTGCCTCCGACCAACTGAACCGCGGCCACGACGAGCGCGACTCCCCAGTCCAAGCCGACCGAGCTGCGATCCGTAATCCCTGCCACCCGCACCCACGTAGCCTATGCGGCCCGGCCCGGATTCACGTCTGCCTGAGAACGTATTTCGGGAGAATTGCGCCGATTCGGCGTCTGCGGTGCGCTCGACGGCTGTGCGCCGACGTCCGTCCGGCAGGTCTGGCCGTGCCGGCCGGTTACCTTGTTCTGTCCGGGGCGCGGTGATCTGGCTGATGCGCGAACGCGGCCTGGCGTGAGCCACGGCAGGGAATCGACACGGTTGGTGGGCATTGTCCGTCAACGATGTCGTTTCGCGGATCGGTCACGACGCTCGGCCGTCAGCGAGAACGGTTTCGGCGATTACGCGAAGGGCGTCGGTGATCTGTTCGCAGGTCAGGCCGCGCGAGCGTTGTTGCTGATAGACCTCGGCGGCCAGCGGCGCGAGGAGTGCGTCGACCATCGCGGCCGGCTCCCGAATCCCCGCTGCCGTCAACAGCGTTCGCACATGGGCATACCAGAATCCGTAGGCGCCGGTCGCGAAGCGCGCTCCGCCGATTTCCGCGCCCAGCACGAGATGCGCGTGCGCGTCGAGCAATTCGACCATCGCCGCGTAGAACGCGGCCAGCCTTCGCGCGGGAGGAGCTCCGGGCCCGAGCGGCGGCGGGCCGGAGAGCAGTCGCTCTTGCAGTGCCCGCTCATGCTCGTCGAGCAGGGCTACCGCGACCGACGTGGTATCCGGATAGCGCCGGTACAGGGTGCCCCTGCCGACGCCCGCGGCCTTCGCGATGTCGTCCATCGTCACCGCCCGTGGGTCCCGCGTGGCGAAGAGTTCCGCGGCGGCGGCGAGCACTTTGGCGCGGTTGCGTGCCGCGTCCGCGCGTTCGGGCGGGGCCGCCGACGGGTCCGGCCCGGTGGCGGCGAGCAGGTCGGATCGGGGTTCCATGCCCCGACTGTAGCGGACTGGGCAATAAGTGGACAACATGTCCACTTATATTCTATCGTCGATTTCGGATGATTCGGACAGCGTGTCCACTTACTCGGAGGTTGACCATGAGCACTCTGTTGCACCTCGACGCCAGCGCCCGGCGGCACTCGATCAGCCGGGAGTTGAGCGCCGCCTTCGCCGAGGCGTGGCGCGTACGCCATCCGGACAGCGACTACCGCTACCGCGACCTCGCGGCCGAGCCGGTGCCGTTCATCGGGGAGGCGTGGACGCAGCTGTGTGACGCGGTGCTCGCCTTGCCGAGCACGGACGCGCGTCGGATCGGTGAGTTGGTTCGTACCCCGCAGCAGGCCGCCGCGTGGGAGATCGTCGAGCCGCTGCTGGCGGAGTTGCTCTCGGCGGACGTGATCCTGATCGGAACCCCGATGTACAACTACTCGATCCCGGCCTCGCTCAAAGCATGGCTGGACCAGGTCACCTTTCCGCGAATGTCGCTGGAGCACCGAAGGTTCATCGTGACGAGCGCCCGTGGTGGCGCGTACTCGCCGGGCGCTCCCAAAGCGGCCTACGACTACCAGGAGCGCTTCCTGCGAGACTTCTTCGCAGGTCATTTCGCCGTCTCCGACACCGTGTTCGTACACGCGGAACTCGCCAATTCCCGCCAAGATCCGGTGCTTGCGAATCGGCGTGCCGAGCACGACGAGTCCTACGCCCGAGCGTTGGCGACCGTTCGGGATCTGGCCGGGGAGTACTGAGATGAACTGGGTAGTCCTCGCCGTCGCCGGTCTGGTGGAGATCGCTTGGTCGCAAAGCATCAAACCGACCGAGAACTTCACCAAACCGGTGCAGACCCTGATCTGCTTCGTTCTGGGGGCCGCCGCCGTGTACCTGCTGTCCCGGGCCATGCAGACGTTGCCGGTCGGCACCGCCTACGCGGTGTTCACCGGGATCGGCGCCCTCGGGGCGATCACCCTCGGTGTCCTCGTCCACAAGGATCCGCTCGGTGCGGGCCGCGTGCTGGCGCTCGCGTTGATCCTCGGCGGCATCGTGCTGGCCAGGCTCACCAATCCGGCGTGACGGCACGGATTCGCTTGGTGCGCCCGGGGTTTACCGGCGTGTGCGAGCGATGCGCCGACGCGCGAGTGATCGGCGAACCGGTAGGCCGGGGCGAGGCGGCCGGGGTAGGTTCGTGCTGAATCGTCAAACGATCATCGGCGAAAGGACCGTGATGCCCACACGTACCGCGCGTACTGCCTGGACCGGCACCCTGCAGGAGGGTTCGGGACAGGTCGAACTGGCCAGTTCGGGGGTCGGAAAGTACGACGTGTCGTTCCCCAAGCGTTCCGCGGAGGAGGCCGACGGCACCACCAGCCCGGAGGAGCTGATCGCGGCCGCGCACTCCTCCTGCTACGCGATGGCGCTCTCGGCGCAGATCGGCAATGCCGGTGGCACCCCGGAAAGCTTGGACGTCACGGCCGACGTGACGCTCGGCCCCGACCCGGCGGGCGGCTTCCGGATCACCGGGATCAAGTTGACCGTCCGCGGTCGCGTCTCCGGCATCGACGCCGACGCCTTCCAAGCCGCCGCCGAGGCCGCAAAGGCGGGGTGCCCGATCAGCAAGGCACTGGCCGGGGTCGACCACATCACCCTCGACGCCGCTCTCGACTAGTTCTCGCACCACCGCTTCGTGCCCCGCGCCTTCGGTCGGAGGAGCGGGGCACGAACGCGTGAGGGGAGTCAGCGCTTGCGGAAGTAGCGGCGGGCCGGGCGGGTGTAGAGGGCGGGTACGGCGATCAGCACCGCGATGACGTGGACGCTGCGGAGACTCGCGAGCGGCACGGACGCCGGTGACGCGTCCCGGAAGAGGTCGCGCAGTTCGTTGGCGGACATGGCCGCGGCAAGCGGTTCGACGATCAGTGACAACAGGCCGAATACGCCGATGCCGACGGCGATCAGCAGGCGGGCCCAGCGGTCGCCGCGGGTCATGCGCACAGCCACGACCAGCACCAGAAGGTAGATCGCCGTGCGCACCGCCAGTCCGGCGGCAATGGTCGTCCGGTCGGTTTCGGGGAAAGCGAGCGCGGCCCGCACGACGGCTTCGGCGATGCCCGCCGCCAAGGCGACCGCCAAGGCGGCGAACGCGACGCGAACGGGGCGCGGTGGCGCAGCGGGGTGGTCACGCGACGATGCGGGCCAGACGGAAAAGGCGGTGCCGGTCATGGGGCCGACACTGCCTCAGCGTTTCCGGACGCGAATCACTCCGCGGTAGCGACGGCTGCCCCTACGGCGGTATCGGTGCGCGTAGCGAACTCGGTGAGGGCCGCGAAGCCCAAGGCCAAGCAGGCCCACAGCGTCGCCGTCTCGGCCAGTGACGCCACCCGGAACTGCCACAGCAGGGTGGCCGGGAAGTCCGCGCCCACCTCGTTCACACCGGGAAGCAGGACATAGCCGAGCGCGGTCACCAGCACGAACGCCGCGACGCCGCCAATCAGCCGGAACGTGGGAAGTTGGGCGCGCAGCGCGGTGAACACCGCCACCGCCGTGCCGACCGCCACGATCCCCAGCAGCACCGCCGCCAGCCACAACAGGGTGCGCTCGTCGACGGTGTCCGGATCGCCCACCGCGGGCGGGTTCGCCGGGTACTTGAAGAACGGGACCGCGACGATCGCGGCCCATCCCGCCAGACCGAGCAGCAACGTGAGCCGCGGCCCGGACAGCGTGGTGTAGCGCCGCGCGAAATGTGCGACAGAGGCGAAGACGGCGCCGAGCGCGACCCCGGCCAGTCCGAGCGCGAGGAATTGGCCGAACTTCTGGCCGCCGCGGCTCACCAGCGGTTCTTCCTCGTCACCGTGGGAATGCCCGCCCGGGGATTCGGCATGCTCGCCGTGTGTGTGCCCGGCGGCGGAACCCGCTTCCTCGATGGCGATGGCGGCGTCGAGTTTTGGTTCGCCGACGAAGTAACCGACTGTCGCGGCCAGCAGTCCGGCGATGAGGCCGGCCAGCAGGCCACGAAGCAGCAGTGTTCGGAGCGAACCGATCAGTGGCACGGAAGCCCCAGCAGGTGGCGTCCGTCGTGCATCAGCTCGTGCAAATACATCCCGCTGCGCGAGATGAGGCCCTGGTCGAATCCGACCAGGTAGAGCGTGAGCAGTGCGAGAAGAACGACACCGACCGTGACGAGCACGGTGGCCAGGGAGTCGGTTGCCCGGCTGGGTGAATGCGCGATGGCCATTCGAGTCCTCCTTGGGATACGCGTCCCGTCGGGTGGTGGGCGCGACGGTGCCGGTGTCTGGCTTTCCGGCACCGGACTCGGTGCATGGAACACAGTGGCGCGACCGCTCCGGAATCTCACCGGAATTACCGCATCACCCTCGCGTTTGTCCTTCGAACTGTGACATCTCACCGACCTCGGCGTCAACAGTGTCCGGCACGGGCGTACCACGGTGCCGGGCGAGTCGCCGGGCAGGCGGACCTGCTCGGCACCGAGTATTCGGCTCAGTCCGCCGGTTTCGCGTCCACGTCCAGCACGACCTCGAACTCGAGCAGGGACGCGCCCGTCGAGACCGGCTTCTGGCGCTCGCCCGCGTGCGCCTCGCGGGCGGGCCCGTCCCGCCAGGCCGCGAAGGACTCTTCCGAATCCCACTGGGTCACAACGAAGTACCGCTTCTCACCGGCGACCGGGCGCAGCAGCTGGAAGCCGAGGAAGCCGGGTGAGCCCTCGACCGCGTGCGCACGGTGGGCGAACCTCTTCTCCAGCTCGGGGCCGGCGCCCTCGGGAACCTCGATCGCGTTGATCTTCACAACAGCCATGCGTCCAAGCTAGCGGCTGACGCCCAGCAGATGCTCGGTGCCTCGTATTGTCGAACCGATGTTGCACGACGAAGGCGGAGCAGGCGCGCCGATCCTGCTGCTGCACGGACTGATGGGCAGCGCCCGCACTTGGCGCGATCACCTGGGCTGGCTGCGCGAATACGGTCACGTCTACACCTTCGACGCCGCCGGGCACGGCAGGGCGGCGCCTGCGGAACTGACGACCGAGGCATTCGTCGCCGACCTCGCCGCGGGCACCGCCGCGATCACCGAGCCGATGGTGGTGATCGGACATTCGATGGGCGCGCTGCACGGCTGGGTGTTCGCCGCGACGCACCCGGACCGGGTCCGGGCGCTGGTGATCGAGGACATCGCGCCGGATTTCACCGGACGCACCGCCGCCGGATGGGCGGCGATGATCGAGGCGTGGCCGCAGCCGTTTCCCGACGACGAGGCCGTGCTGGCCTTCTTCGGCCCGGTCGCCGGGCGGTACTTCCTGAACTCGTTCCAGCGCGGGCCGCGGGGATACCGGCTGCACGGTTCGGTCGCGACCTTCCGCGACATCTCCGAGGAGTGGGGTACGCGCGACTTCTGGCCGCAATGGCATGCGGTGCGAGTGCCCGCCTTGCTGCTGGAAGGCGAGCACAGCATCACTCCGCCGGGACAGATGCGGCAGATGGCCGCCGCGCATCCAGGCGCCGACTACGTCCTGGTCCCCGGCGCGGGACACCTCGTGCACGACGACCAACCGGAGTTCTACCGGGCCGAGGTCGAGCGGTTCCTGCGGCGCGTGCTCGGCGGCTAGGGGCGAAGCGACCGGCGACGAGTAGTTCGGCCGCGGGGCTGCGGCCGAACCGCTCGCGGGCGGTTCCAGCTCAGCTGTTCGCCGCGGGGTTGCCGCCCTCGCCCGCCAAGGCGAACAAGCCGTCGGGCGTCTGTTCGATCAGGCCGTCCACCAGCAACGAGTCCAGCGCGCGGTCGCGCTGGCCCGGGTCGCGAGTCCAGGCCAGGTCCAGGCGCATCCGCTCCACCGGTCCGGTGGCGTGGCGCAGGACGTCCAGCAGGCGACCGCGTGCTTGGCGGTCGGTGCCCTCGTATTTCTGGGTGCGGCGGACCACCTCGCTCACCGGCCTGCCAGCGGTGACCCACGCGCAGCTCGGCAGCGGGCAGCGCGAGCAATCGGGGGTGCGGGCGGTGCACACGGTCGCGCCCAGTTCCATCAGGGCCGCGGAGAACACGGCGGCGCGGTCGACCTGGAGCGGCAGCAGCGCTTCGGTTTCCCGCAGGTCCCGGGAGGACGGGTTGCCCGCTTCCGCGCGGCCGTGCACCGCCCTGGCAACCACACGGCGAACGTTGGTGTCCACCACCGGAACCCGTTGGCCATAGGCGAAACAGGCGACGGCGCGCGCGGTGTAAGCGCCGATCCCCGGCAGACCGAGCAGCACGTCCACGTCGGCGGGCACTTCGTCACCGTGCTCGGCCGCCAGTACCGTGGCGCACTCGTGCAGCCGCAGCGCTCGACGCGGATAGCCCAGCTTGCCCCAGGCGCGCAGCACCTCGGCCTGTGCGGAGGCGGCCATCGCCGAGGGGACCGGCCAGCGCGCCACCCACTCCCGCCAGATCGGCTCGACCCGCACGACCGGGGTCTGCTGCAGCATGATCTCGCTCATCAGGATCTGCCACGCGGTGACGCCGGGCCGCCGCCACGGCAGATCACGCGCGGTCTCCCCGTACCAGTCCAGCAACGTGTCCGCGTCGATGCCCTTCGGCACGCCCTTCCGCACTGCCCTCACTATCCCTGTCCTACTGCCGCCAGGCGGTATTTGCCCACCTGTAACCAATCGAACTCGCTGGTAACGCAAGTGTTGTGCACAATGGTCGGTATGCCGGATTCCAACCCGATCAGTGCCTGGAAGTCCTTGCGTGAAGGCAACGAGCGTTTCGTCAGCGGTGCGCTGCTGCATCCTAGCCAGGGTGCCGCGCACCGGGCCAAGCTCGTCAGCGGCCAGCATCCGCAAGCGATCTTGTTCGGTTGCGGCGACTCCAGGGTCGCCGCCGAATTGATCTTCGACCAGGGCCTCGGCGACATGTTCGTGGTGCGCACCGCGGGCCATGTGGTCGACAGCTCGGTCCTCGGTTCGATCGAGTACGGGGTGCAGGTGCTCAACGTGCCGCTCATCGTAGTGCTCGGGCACGACAGTTGCGGAGCCGTGAAGGCCACCATCGACGCGCTGGACGGCGGCGAGGTGCCGGGCGGGTTCATCCGCAGCGTGGTCGAGCGGGTCACGCCGTCCATTCTGATCGGACGACGCGAAGGCCTGTCCACCGTCGACGAGATCGAGGCCAGGCACGTCGTGGAGACCAGCCGCCTGCTCATGCAGCGGTCGATGATCATCTCCCAGGCGGTGGCGACCGGTGAGTGCGCCATCGCCTCCGTCACCTACAAGCTGGCCGAGGGCAAAGTGCAGCTGCACCGCGTCGTGGGCAACATCGGCGAGGAGGTCTGACCGGCGGCGCGCCCGCGATTCGCCCAGCGTGCCGGCGGAATGTACTCGTCGCTGCTGGGGGCGGGTGGCCGACACGCCGTGCCCCTGAGACGATGCGCCCGATTCTGCCCTTACCGTTGAGGCGTGCTGGAACCGAATGGACCGCTGCCACCGGAGATCTATTGGCGTCGCCGCGCGTTCGCCATCGGAGTTCTGGTGGTCGCGCTGGCGCTGGTGATCTGGGTCGTGCTCGCGGTCGCGCGCGGCGGTGACTCGCCCGGTGACACCAAGTCCGCCGGGTCCAGCTCGGTCGTGGCCAAGCCCGCCGACGCGGCGGCCAAGCCGTCGGGGGATTCCGGCGCGGCGAAGTCCTCCGCGGCGAGCACCAGCGCCGCGGCGGCGGGCCCTTGCCCGGACCAGTCGCTGGCGATCAAGGTGACCGTCGAGCAGCCCACCTACAAGACCGGTGAGCAGCCGGTGTTCGGCATCGTCATCACCAACATCTCGTCGGTGGCGTGCACCCGCGACATGGGCTCGGGTCTGCAACAGGTTTCGGTGCACACGCTCGACGGCCAGCGGCGCCTGTGGTCGAGCACCGACTGCTACCCCGACGGGCAGCCCGACGTCCGCACGATGAATCGCGGTGAGCAGGCGGCGTTCACCGTGACCTGGTCGGGCTCTACTTCCCAGCCCAATTGCGCGGGCGAGCGCGTCCAGGTCCCGCCGGGGGCCTACAACGTCGTTGCGCAACTGGGGTCGGTACGCAGTGCGGCCGAGCCGTTCAACATCGCCTGAGTCGTCTCGGTTCCAGCGGCTACGACGCTGGGTGTTCTGAATGGCTCATGATGGTGACGTGCCCGGCAGCCGGTCGAATCAGCTGGCGGCCTCTTCCGGGGCGGCGCGGAGTTTGCGTAGACCGGCTATGCGGATGGCGGAGCGGAGGTCGGTGACCTCGTGGATCCTCATGGTGCTTTTCACCGGGGTGAGTCCGGGAGGCACCAAGGCGGTGGTGAAGCCCAGGCGTTCGGCTTCGGCGAGTCGGCGGTTGAGGCCGGTCACCTTGCGGACCTCGCCCGCGAGTCCGACCTCGCCCAGGATCACCCAGCCCGGCGGAATCGCGACGTCGGACTCCGCGCTGGCGATGGCGAGCGCGATGGCGAGGTCGGCCGACGGCTCGACCAGCCGCATACCGCCGACCGTCGCGGCGTAGACGTCGCTCTTGCCGAGGAATACCCGGCCACGGCTCTGCAGGACCGCAAGCACCATGGCGACCCGGTTGTAGTCCAGTCCGCTCACCGCGCGCCGCGGCTGCGGTATCTCGGTCTTCACGGTCAGGCCCTGCACCTCGCCGACCAGCGGGCGCTTGCCGTCCATCGCGACGGTCACCGCCGTGCCGGGCACCGAATCCGTCCGGTGGTGCAGGAACAGGCCGGACGGGTCGTCGACACAGGCGATGCCGTCCTCGTGCAGCTCGAAGCAACCCACCTCGTCGGCGCTGCCGAAGCGGTTTTTGATGCCGCGCACCATGCGCAGCGTGGAGTTCTTGTCGCCTTCGAAGTGCAGGACGACGTCGACCAAGTGCTCGAGCGTGCGCGGGCCCGCCACGCTGCCATCCTTGGTGACGTGCCCGACCAGCAGCACCGCGATCCCGCTGGCCTTGGCCAGCGAGGTCAGCGCGGCGGTCACCTCGCGTACTTGGGTGACACCGCCGATCACGCCGTCCACCTGCGGGGCGAGCATGGTCTGGACCGAGTCGACCACCAGCAAGGTCGGACGCACCTGCTCGACGTGTCCGAGCACGATCGACAGATCCGATTCGGACGCCAGATAGACCCTGTCGTGCACCGCGCCGGTGCGATCGGCCCGCAACCGGACCTGCCCCGCCGACTCCTCCGCGGTGACGTACAGCGCCTTCTCGTCGCGCTGGGCCGCCCAGCGATGCGCCACCTCGAGCAGCAGCGTCGACTTGCCCACCCCCGGCTCGCCGGACAGCAGGACCACGGAGCCGGGCACGACCCCGCCGCCGAGCACTCGGTCCAGCTCGGTGACGCCCGTCGGCCTGGCTCTGGTGACCTTCGAGTCGATCTGGGAGATAGGCGCGGCCGCGGTGCTCGGCAACATCGCCTTGCGTCCCGGTGAACCGACCGCGCCCGCCCCGACGACTACTTCGTCGACGGTGCCCCATGCGCCGCACTCAGGGCACTTGCCGACCCACTTGGCGACTTCATGGGAGCAGGCGGAGCAGCGGAAGGTCGGCTTGGTCTTGGCCACACCGGCACCATACGCACCGCCGCTGACAGTGTTCGTCTTCCAGCGACTGCGCCGGGACTCAGTGACCGCCGCCGTGTCCGGCTTCGGCCGGGCCGGACTTGTCGGACTGGTGGCGCTCGGTGTGCAGCCCCGCGTCGACGGGGACCTGGACCTGGACGGTGCCGTTCTGCTTGAAGTTGAACGAGACGTTGTAGGTCAGGCCGGGAGTGATGTCCCTGGTCAGGCCGGTGATCTCGATCATGATCGGCTCGGCCTCGGGGTCGGCGGCGGGCTGGGAGCCGTGCTCGTCCGAACCGTGCGAATCGGCGGTGGTGGTCGGCGCGGTGGTGGTCGGCGCGGTGGTGGTCGGCGCGGCGGGGCGCGCAGTGGTGGTGGGTGCTCCGGCGGTGGTGGTCGGCGCTGCGGTGGTGGTCGGCGCGGCCTCGCGCTTGACCGGGTGATCGGCTGCGACGACGGTCTGCTGGGGGGCGATCTCGACGACGGACTTGCCGGCGGCCGAGGTGATCTTGACGGTGCCGAGGTCGGTGGTGATGCTGGTCAGCTCGTCGCGAACGGACTCGCTGTTGTTGATGACCGACAGCGCGATGAGCGCCTTGCCGCCCTTCGCGTTGTTGTAACCGGTGCCCTCGGCCGGGTACACGATGTGCACGTTGCGCAGCGCGATGCGGCCGACGTCGGCGTAATTGCCGTTCACGGCGGCGACCTGGTCGGCGGTCTGCGAGATCTGGCCCGCGCCGCAGCCGGACAGCGCGATCGCCGCTCCGGCGGCGAGTGCGGCAACCGTCACCATGCGACGTCGCGCCCCCTTCGGGGCGGTCACAGCTTTCAGGGCAGTCACGGGTTGTCCCTCCATGTCGACCGGGCTCTGCTCCGCGCGGGAGCGTAGTAACTAGGCAGCGTAGTAGTTCCCTCGGCGGCGCGGGCGCGGGGGCTGTGTCAACTCCACCTCCGGTGGCTGGTCGACTCAGCCTCCGGCGGCTGGCCGACTCAGCCTCCGGCGGCTGGCCGAACTCCGCCTCCGGTGGCGTGCGCGGGACATCCTGAGCGCGGCGGCGTGCGGCAGGGCAGGGGAGCGGTCCCCGACACTCGGCGCTTCGATAACAGTTCGGTCGAGGTTCGGGAGATTGCCACGAAGGTGCCGGGCCACCACGGGCGGGCGACGCCGGTAGAGCCGGGAGATAACTCGTTCCGGCACAACGTAATGCACACCGCCTGGCATCTGTCAAGCCCTGCGGTTGCCTCGTTGTGGCCCTGACCTGCACAGTTGATCGCGCCGTTATCGAGTCGCATGTTAAACTGTGAACATCGAAAGGGGCACGGGACACATGATTTTTAAGGTCGGAGACACCGTCGTTTACCCCCACCACGGAGCGGCGCTGATCGAAGCAATCGAGACTCGCACCATCAAGGGTGAGCAAAAAGAGTATCTGGTCCTGAAGGTCGCCCAAGGCGATCTCACTGTTCGGGTTCCCGCGGAGAACGCCGAATACGTCGGCGTGCGTGACGTCGTGGGTCAGGAGGGTCTCGATCGGGTCTTCCAGGTGCTTCGTGCGCCGCATACGGAGGAGCCGACCAACTGGTCCCGCCGCTACAAGGCCAACCTGGAGAAGCTCGCCTCCGGCGATGTGAACAAGGTGGCCGAGGTCGTTCGCGATCTGTGGCGCCGGGAGCAGGACCGCGGCCTCTCCGCGGGTGAGAAGCGCATGCTGGCCAAGGCTCGGCAGATCCTGGTCGGTGAGCTCGCGCTGGCCGAAGGCACCGATGACGGCAAGGCTGAGACCCTGCTCGATGAGGTCCTCGCAGCGGCTTCCTGACCGTGAACACACCTGACAACGGTGTCCGTTCCACCGACGGACCCGTCGTTGCTCTGGTGCCTGCCGCCGGCCGTGGCGTGCGTCTGGGTGAATCGAAACCCAAGGCGTTCGTCGCGGTCGGCGGCACACCCATGGTCCGGCTCGCCGTCGAAGGCTTGATCGCCTCCGGCGTGGTCGACCGGATCATCGTGATGGTTCCCACCGAGCTCGTCGACAGCGCCGTTGCCCTGCTGCCGCCCTCGGATTCGGTGCAGGTGGTCGTCGGCGGCGCCGAACGCATCGACTCGGTGCGAGCGGGTCTCGCCGCCGCGCCCGACGCCGCCTACTTCTTGGTGCACGACGCCGCCCGCGCCCTCACGCCGCCCGAGCTCATCGCTCGCGTCGCGGCGGAGTTGCGTGCGGGCCGTCCTGCCGTGGTTCCCGGGCTTCCGGTAGCCGACACCATCAAGTCCGTCGACGCGGCCGGTGCGGTCACCGGCACTCCCGACCGCGCCCGGTTGCGCGCCATCCAGACGCCGCAGGGTTTCGCGGCCGATCTGCTGCGTTCGGCCTACGCGACCGAGGGCATCCAGGCCACCGATGACGCGGGGCTGGTGGAGCGGCTCGGTGTCGGAGTCCACACGATTGCCGGCGACCCGCTGGCCTTCAAGATCACCACTCCGCTCGACCTCCGGCTCGCCGACGCGGTGCTCGACGGTGCGAGCGTCGGACGGGCGGTGACGCCGTGACCATGCGCGTCGGCATCGGCAGCGACGTCCATCCGATCGAAGCGGGCCGGCCCTGCTGGATGGCCGGTCTGCTGTTCGACGGTGACGACGGCTGCGCGGGTCATTCGGACGGTGACGTCGCCGCACACGCGCTGTGCGACGCGCTGCTGTCCGCGGCGGGCCTCGGCGATGTCGGCGCGGTGTTCGGCACCGGACGCCCGGAATGGGCGGGTGTCTCCGGCGCGGCCATGCTGAAGGAAGTGCGCAGGCTGCTGGGCGAAGCGGGCTTCGAAGTGGTCAACGCCGCGGTGCAGGTGATCGGCAATCGTCCCAAGATCGGGCCCCGGCGCGCCGAAGCGCAAAAGGTGCTCGGCGAGCTGCTCGATGCCCCTGTTTCGGTGTCCGGCACCACCACCGACGGCCTCGGACTGACCGGCCGCGGCGAGGGCGTCGCCGCTGTGGCGACGGCCCTGCTGCAAGCCTGTCGTTGATCCTGCTCCGGCGGACCCGAGCCGGTCCGTGAACGACCGTATACACCAGCTAGGATCGACTGCCGTGACGCTGCGCCTCTTTGACACCGACACGCGGACCGTGCGCGATTTCGCGCCCTTGGTCCCCGGCCGTGCGTCGGTGTACCTCTGTGGCGCCACCGTGCAGGGTGAACCGCACATCGGCCATGTGCGCAGCGGAGTCGCGTTCGATGTGCTGCGACGCTGGTTGCTGGCGCACGACTTCGACGTCTGGTTCATCCGCAATGTCACCGATATCGAGGACAAGATCCTGACCAAGGCCGCCGAGGCGGGCAGGCCGTGGTGGGAGTGGGCCGCCACGCACGAGCGCGCCTTCGACCGCGCCTACGAACGGCTCGGCGTGCTGCCACCGTCCGCGGAGCCCCGTGCCACCGGCCACATCACCCAGATGGTCGAGATGATGCGGCGGCTGATCGACCGCGGTCACGCCTACGCCTCCGCGGGGAATGTCTACTTCGACGTGGTCAGCTTTCCCGACTACGGCAAGCTGTCGGGCCACCGGCTCGATGACGTGCACCAAGGTGAGAGCGCGGGCGAGGGCAAACGCGACCCCCGCGACTTCACCCTGTGGAAGGCGGCCAAGCCGGGCGAGCCCAGCTGGCCGTCGCCGTGGGGCCCCGGCCGCCCCGGCTGGCACCTGGAGTGCTCCGCGATGGCCGGGTTCTATCTCGGCCCGGAATTCGACATCCACTGCGGTGGCATGGACCTGGTGTTCCCACACCACGAGAACGAGATCGCCCAGTCGAAGGGCGCGGGCGACGGATTCGCCAGGTACTGGCTACACAACGGCTGGGTGACCATGGGCGGGGAGAAGATGTCCAAATCACTGGGCAACGTGCTCTCCGTGCCGAACGTCCTGAAGCAGGTGCGTGCCGTCGAGCTGCGGTTCTACCTCGGCAGCGCGCACTACCGCTCGATGCTGGAGTACTCCGACAAGGCGCTGCACGACGCGGCGCAGTCCTATCAGCGCATCGAGGCGTTCGTGAACCGGGTGGTGGACCGGGCCGGCGAGATTCCGGTCGGCAAGTGGACCGACGCGTTCGCCGCCGCCCTCGACGACGACCTCGCGGTGCCCAAGGCCCTGGCGGAGATCCACCGCGCCGTGCACGAGGGCAACAAGGCGTTGGAAGTCGGCGCGATCGACTTCGCGCGCGATCTGGCGAGCCAGGTGCGCGCCATGCTCGGCGTCCTCGGTGTCGACCCGCTCGACCCGCACTGGTACGCCCCGAGCGATTCCTCCGCCGCGCTCGACGCGCTGGACGTGCTGGTGCGCGCGGAACTCGACCGCCGTCAGGAGGCCCGGGCCACCAAGGACTGGTCGACCGCCGACGCCGTGCGCGATCGGCTCCAGTCCGCGGGCATCGACGTCACCGACACCGCCAGCGGTCCCGAATGGGCCCTCGGCGCACCGCAATCCGGAAAGGCCAAATGATGGCAGGCAATTCGCAGCGCCGAGGTGCGGTTCGCAAGAGCGGTAGCAAGAAGGGCGCCGTGGTCGGCTCCGGCGGCAAGCGCAGGCGCGGGCTGGAGGGGCGTGGCGCGACGCCGCCCGCCGAGATGCGCACCAAGCATCCCGCCGCCAAGCGAGCGGCGGTGAAAGCCAAGAGCGCGCAGGCTCGTTCGTCCGCGCGCGGCGGGGCCAGGCCCGCGGGACGCAAGAGCGATGACGGTCCGGAGTTGGTGCTCGGGCGCAATCCGGTGGTCGAGTGCCTGCGTGCGGGTGTGCCCGCGACGGCGCTGTACGTCGCGGTGGGCACCGAGAACGACGACCGGTTGACCGAGAGCGTGCGGTTGGCCGCCGATGCGGGCATCTCGATCCTGGAGGTGCCGCGCACCGACCTGGATCGAATGAGTTCCAATGGATTGCACCAGGGCGTCGCTCTTCAGGTGCCGCCGTACCGCTACGCCCACCCGGACGACCTGCTCGACCGGGCACGTGGTTCCGCGGAGCCCGCGCTGCTGGTCGCGCTGGACAATATCTCCGATCCGCGCAACCTCGGTGCGGTGGTGCGTTCCGTGGCGGCCTTCGGTGGGCACGGCGTCCTGATTCCGCAGCGGCGCAGCGCGAGCGTCACCGCGGTCGCCTGGCGTACCAGCGCGGGCGCCGCCGCTCGGCTCCCGGTCGCCCGCGCGACGAATCTCACGCGCACACTGAAGGATTGGGCGGCTCAGGGAGTTCAGATCGTCGGCTTGGACGCGGGTGGCGACACCACCTTGGACGACTTCGACGGCCGCGAGCCGATCGTGATCGTGGTCGGCTCGGAGGGCAAGGGCCTTTCCCGCCTGGTCCGGGAGTCGTGTGACTCGATCTTGTCGATTCCGATGGCGGGCCCGGTGGAATCGCTGAACGCGTCGGTCGCCGCCGGAGTGGTGCTCTCCGAAGTCGCCCGGCAACGCCGCGCCTGAGGGCGTTGCGCCGCTCGTCCGGCCTGCCTGCCGTCGACCGCGGAAGCGTGTGCTGCCTGCCGACGGCGGCGATGGCCAGGTGCGAGCCGCTCTCGGGGACCCCATGCCCTGTTCCCTTGCGCGACAACTTGTTTCGCAGGAACGCGGGTAACTCACCGCGTAGTCCTAGAACCGGATCGGGCGCCGAACCCAAGACCTGCAAGGGAATCCGGCGATACCCGACTCGTATGGCCTAAAGACCCGGAGAGCCGGACGAGCCCAGTAGAATTCGGCTGGTGGTGATACCCAATCAGCCCATCGGTTCGCCGGTCGAGCATCCGAACGCGACGGCGGTCTTGTTTCTCGGCGCGGTGAGCGTCTTCTGCTGCGGCGTGCTGGGGCCGGTGGCGTGGGCACTGGGGCGGCGCGCGCTCGACCAGATCGAGGAATCCGGCGGTGCGCTCGGTGGTCGCGCCCAGGTGATGGTCGGCTACATCCTCGGCATCGTCGGCACCGTTCTGATGATCATCTTCGCGGTGCTGTTCCTGCTCATTCTCCTCGGCGGCAACGCCTGAGCCGCGCAGCCGGACGGAGGCCGTCCACCGCGGTCGAGACAGTCGCACAGCGGGCGAGTGCGGCGCGACTGCGCCGAAGCTCCGCGCCGGGCCGAGTCCCTAATCCAGGCTGGGCCGCTCGCGGTCCGCTGCATCCCAGGCGGGCCATTCCGTGCTGACGCTGCCGGACCAGCTGGGCTGTCTGCGATCCCGGAAGGCTGCCATGGCCTCGCCGCCGTCGATGCTCTTGGTCGCATGCTGGTTGAGTTCGGTCTCCAGTTGACCGACCACCGTGGGACTCATTCCGAGCCCCTCCCAGAGCAGCCGCTTGGATAGCGCCACCGGTAGCGGGGCCGAGCCGTTCGCGATGTCGTGCGCAACGGCGAGGGCGGTCGGTAACACCTCGCTCGCGGGCAGCGAGCTGTTGGCCAAGCCCATCGCTTTGGCTTCGTCACCATCGAACGTGCGCCCGGTCAGCATGATGTCGGCGGCGTTGGCCATGCCGACGAGCCTGGGTAGCGTCCAGTGCGCGTAGCCGTCGGCCACGACGCCGCGGCGGACCTGGTTCAGCCCGTACACCGCGTCGCGCGCCAGGTATCGCAGGTCGCATTGCAGGGCCAGCGCCAAGCCGATGCCCACCGCGTGGCCGTTCACGGCCGCGATCACCGGTTTGCGCACTCGCCACGGAGGCGGGGCGATCGTGGCGCTGACCTCCCCGACTCGATTGGATAGGTCCGCGCCCGCGCAGAACGCGGGCGGGGTGCCGGTGACGATCACGGCACGGATGGCGTCTTCCGCATCGCAGCGTTGCAATGCGGCGCCCAATTCGGCGGCCATCGTGGGAGTGAACGCGTTCTGCTGCGCGGGCCGATTGAGCGTGAGCACGGCGACGCCCCGGGAGACATCGACGTGCAGTTCCGAACTCATGCCTCAGGATGTTAGCCGACGGACGCGGACCTGACGTGGGGCCGAAAGTCCTCCGCTATCCGCGCAGGACCTTTCGCCCGATGGCGTACTTGTGCACCTCGGTCGGCCCGTCGTAGAGCCGGAACGCGCGCATGTCCCGGAAGATCATCTCGACCACCGTCTCGTCGCTGATGCCGATGCCGCCGAGCACCTGTACACACCGGTCGGCGACCTTGAACAGTTCCTCGGAGACGAACGACTTGGCGATCGAGCTCTCGTGCCGCGCCTTCGCCCCGTTGTCCATCAGCCAGCAGGCGTGCCAGATGGTCAGCCTGCACTGGTGCAGCGCGATCTCGTTATCGGCCAGCATGAACGACACGCCCTCGTGTTCGCCGATCGGCTTGCCGAACGCGGTGCGGGTGCGCGCGTGCTCGACCGCGATGCTCTGGGCGCGTTCGGCGGCGCCGAGCCAGCGCATGCAATGGGTCAAGCGGGCCGGTGCGAGCCGGAGCTGGGCGTAGCGCAGCGCCTGGCCCGCCTCGCCGAGCAGCGCCTCCCTGGGCAGGACCAGGTTGTCGAAGCGGACAACACCGTGCCCGGCGACGTAGTTGCGGTCCATCGTGTTCATCGTGCGTTCGATGACGATGCCGGGCTGATCGCCGTCGGTGAGGAACAGCGTGGGCCCCTCGGGCAAGTGCGGGTTGGCGGCCAAACGCGCCATGATGATCCAGGTCTTCGCGCCGTTGGCGCCGGTGATCAGCCATTTGCGCCCGTTGACGGTGAAGTTCTCGCCGTCGAAGGTCGCTTCGGTGGTCAGCTGGGCGGGGTCGGAGCCGGCGCCGTCGGGCTCGGTCATGGCGAAGACCGAGCGCTGGTGGCCCGCGACCACCGGGGCCAGATGACGCCGCACCTGGTCGGGGTCGGCCACCTTGGACAGCAGGAACATGTTGCCCTCGTCGGGCGCCGCGCAGTTCATCGCGACCGGGCCGAGCGTGGACCAGCCCGCCGCTTCGTAGATCACCGCCTGCTCGACGTGGGTCAGTCCGCGCCCGCCGAGCCCTTCGGGCGCCTGCACGGTGAGCAGCTTCTCGGCGCGCGCGAGTTCGACGAGTTCCTGGCGCAGCTCGTCGGTCGGGCCGTGCGCGGTCAGGCGCGGGTCGCGCTCGTAGGGGACGATCTTGTCGATGACGAATCGGCGTACTCGATCGCGTTCGGCGGCGAGTTCGGCGGGAATCGCGAAGTCGATCATCGTTGGTCACCATTCGTTCGGGGGCGCGATGCGTCGAGCATACGAAAACCCTGGCAAGTGACTGAAGGCGGCCGCCATCAAAGTGATGCCGGCGTGGCGCTGCCACGCTGAACTGCGCGGGATATCCAGGAGCGCGGCCTTCCTGTACGCATCTGCCTACCCGTGCGGCCTGCTATCGACGCGAGTCGAGGTCCGCAGCGGCCAGCGCCCACCGGGTCTGGTGAGCGGTCTTCAGCGGGCGGGGGCGAGGCGGCGGTTGCGGGCGCCGAGCAGGCGGCAGGCGAGGTAGGTCAGGAACGAGATCGTGGTGACGAAGGTCGAGACGGGGACACCCGGCGCCAGCGACAGCAGGATGCCGCCCACCGCGGCCACTTCCGCGAACACCACCGCGAGCACCGTCGCCCGGACCGGGTTCGCGGTGAGCTGCGCCGCCGCGGCGGCCGGGGTGATCAGCAGGGCGAGAACGAGCAGCGCGCCGACGATCTGTACCCCGAAGGCCGCCGTGATGCCCAGCAGCACGGCGAACACGATGGACAGCGCCCGCACCGGAACCCCGCGCGCCACCGCCACCTCCGGATCGGAGCTGGCGAACAGCAGCGGCCGGTAGACGAACGCGAGCACCGCGATCACTCCGGCGGTGCAGACCGCGAGCAGGCCGATGCCGTTGTTGCCGACGCTGACCACCTGTCCGGTGAGCAGCGAGAACTTCGAGCCCGCGCGATCGGGGCCGAGCCACAGGAACAGCACCGAGAGCCCCAGCCCGAACGAGAGCACCACCGCGATCACCGAATCGCGTTCGCGTGCCCGGGTGCCGAGCAGCCCGAACAACACCGCGGCGACCACCGACCCCGCGATGGCGCCGACACCGACCCCGATACCGGCCAGCAGCGCCGCGGCGGCGCCGGTCAGGGACAGCTCGCTGGTGCCGTGCACCGCGAACGACATCTGCCTGCTGATGATCAGCGGACCGATCACCCCCGACAGCAATCCGAGCAGGGCCGCGGCGAGCAGCGCCTGCTGGACGAACCCGTAGGAAAGCAGGTTCGCCGTGGTACCGAAATCCAGCATCTTGTCGAGAACGCCGGAGAGCTTGTCGGTCACGAACGCACTCCGCTCTGATCCGGGTCAGCGGCCGGCCGGGCCGGGCCGCCTCCGTCGCCGTCCACGGTGGCGGCCGGCTCCACGGAAGGTCGTCGGGCCGGGGCAGCGCCGTTGGTGTCCGACGACTCGCTCGAAGCGGAAGCGGTCGTTGCCGGGCCGGCGGAGGATGTACTGTTCACCGGCGCATCGCCCGTTGCCGCGGTTACCTCCGGCGTGGCGACGCCGTGTGCGAATTCGTCGCCCGCCGGTCCGTGGCAGTGGCCGCCCGCCGTGCCGAGCGCGTCCATGGTGTCGCCGGTGCCGACGACCACCAGACGCCCGCGTACCCGCAGGACGTCCACCTCGGTGCGGTACAGCTGTGACAGCACCGCGGAGGTCATCACCTCCTCCGGCGTCCCGATCCGGAACCGGCCGTCGACCAGGTACAGCACGCGATCCACCAGGGGCAGAATCGGATTGATCTCGTGCGTCACGAAGAGCACCGCGGTGTCGTGGGTGCGCCTGCGGCGATCGATCAGTTCGGCGACCAGCCGCTGGTTGGCCAGATCCAGGCTGAGCAACGGCTCGTCGCACAACAGCACCTTCGGATCGCCGACCAGCGCCTGCGCCACCCGCAGGCGCTGCTGCTCGCCGCCGGACATGGATTCCAATGGCGCGTAGGCGAAATGTTCCGCACCGACGTCGGCGATGGCAGCGGCCACCTTGCGCTTGCGCTCGGCTCGGTAGCGTAGTCCGAGCCCCCAGCGATGCCCGTCGACGCCGAGCCCGACGAGATCGACGCCGCGCAACTGCACTCCGGCGTCGATCGTCTTCTGTTGCGGCACATAGCCGATGTCAGGATTGCCCGCGCGCGCGGGCGAGCCCGCGATCCGGGCAGTGCCGGAACTCAAACCGAGTTGACCCAGCAAAACCTTCAGCAGGGAGGTCTTACCCGACCCGTTCGGGCCGAGAACCGCGACGAACTCCCCGCGGGCGACAGTGAGATCCAGTCCGTCCCACAAGGTTCGGTCGCCGAACGACAACCGCGCCGACTCCAGCCGCACCGCGGCCGAGTCGTCGCCGATGCCCGACCGCCGCCGTTGCGCCCGGTCGGTGTGCTCGGTCAGCGCCGCTGGCTCGGTCATCCGCTCAGGCCAACGCGGCGGCCAAGGCCTGCGCGTTCTTCGTCTGCCACTGAATGTAATCCTCACCCTCGGGCAGGGTCTCGGTCACCTCGACGACGGCGATGCCCGCGTTCTGCGCGGTGTTCCGCAGGTCTTTGGTGATCTTGTCCTCGGTCTGCACGTTGTAGATCAATGCGCGGACGCGCTTGCCGGTGAGCAGGTCCTGGGTCGCCGCGACGGCCGCGGGCGCCGGGTCGGTCTCCTGCTCGATGGCTTCCTGGAACTCGTGCGGCGTCAGATCGTCCGCCGCGGCGGCGGCCAAGAGGTAGTGCGCGAGGGGTTCGGTCTGCAGCACCGGCGTTTTCGGATGCTCGGCGGCGAGTTTGCCGGTGATGGCGGTGACCGCGGCGAGGCGGCCCTTGAACGTCGTCGCACGCTCGGTGTAGGCCGCGGCCTTGTCCGGGTCCAGTTCGCCGAGCTGGGCGGCGATGCGGTCGGCGACCACATCCACGGTGCGCACGTCGTACCAGATGTGCTCGTTCTCGTCGCTCTGGTCCACGCGCAGGGAGTACGCGTCCACCGTGCGCTTGTTCGTGCCCGCCACCGCCTTCTCGGCGAATTCGTCGTAGCCCCCGCCGTTGTAGACCACCAGATCGGCGTCGCTCAGTTCGGCCGACTCGACAGCGGAGGTCTCGTGTGAGTGCGGATCGGCGTTCGGATCGGTGATCAGCGACCGCACGGTGGCGTCGGGACCCGCGATGGCGGCGGCGATGTCACCCCATACATCGGTGGAGGTGACGACGACCGGCTGGTCGGAGTCGGTGGAGTCGCCACACGCGGCGATTGTCGCTACGGAGGCCAACCCCACGGCGATGCCTACACACTTCATGGCGAATCTGGTCTTCACGTGGGGTACTCCTGGCAGTCCGGCAGATCAAAATGGAAATCGTTCCCGTTTAACTCTAGCAAATCCGGTCCGGCGGTAGGAGGTAACGCCCACGTGGAACGCGAAAACCAAGGGCCCGTGGACGATTCCTCGTTCGCGGGCCCTCGGTGAGCTCGAGACTTCAGACCAGCGCGGCCTCCACCGGCTGTCCGAGCAGCTGCGCGCAGCGCAACAGGCCGAGATGGCTGTAGGCCTGGGGATGGTTACCGAGCGAACGTTCGGCGACCGGGTCGTACTCTTCGCTCAGCAGCCCCGTCGGCCCCGCGACGTCGACCAGCTGGGCGAACAGCGCCTCGGCGTCCGAGCGCTTCCCGATCAGCAGGTACGCCTCGACCAGCCAGGCCGCGCACAGGTGGAATCCGCCCTCGCCGCCGGGCAAGCCGTCGTCGTGGTGATAGCGGTACACGGTCGAGCCGCTGCGCAGCTCGGCCTCGGTCGCCACGACGGTCGCCGCGAAGCGCGGGTCGGAGGGGTCGATCAGGCCGCTCAGCCCGATGTGCAGCGTGGCCGCGTCGAGGTCGGTGCCGTCGTAGGCCGCGGTGTAGGACTGCACGTCGTCGTTCCAGCCCTTCGCCTTCACCTCGTCGGCGATGGTGTCGCGCAGCACCGGCCAGGCCGGATCGGCCTCGCGATCGAACTTCTGCGCCAGGGTCAGCGCACGATCGACGGTCAGCCAGCCCATCACCTTCGAGTACACGTGGTGGCGGGGGTTGCCGCGGATCTCCCAGATGCCGTGGTCGGGCTCCTGCCAGCGCCGCTGGACCGCCGAGACCATGGCGCACACCAGCTCCCAGTCGGCATCGGGCAGCACGTGCGCGGGATCGGTGACGCCCCGCAGCTCCCTGGCGTGCGCCAGGGTGGCGATGAGATCCACGATCGGGCCGAAGACGTCCAACTGCACCTGCATGTTGGCCGCGTTGCCGACGCGGACCGGACGCGAGCCCGCGTAGCCGGGCAACTGGTCGATCGAGGCCTCCGGCGGCAGCGTCTCGCCGTACAGCGTGTACAGCGGGTGCAGGCGCTCGGGGCCGGGCAACGTCTCCAGTACCCGGTGCACCCAGCCGAGGTAATCCTCGGCCTCGGTGAGGGAGCCGAGCGAGACCAGCGCCTGGGCGGTCAACGCGGCGTCGCGCAGCCAGCAATAGCGGTAGTCCCAGTTGCGCACGCCGCCGATGTCCTCGGGCAGCGAGGTGGTGGCGGCCGCGAGGATCGAACCGGAGGGCGCGTGCACGAGGCCGCGCAGGGTCAGCGCGGAGCGCTTCATCAGGTCGGGCTTCAGCGGCGGCAGCGTGAGCGTCGAGGCCCACTCCGACCAGTACCGCTCGGCCTCCCGGCGCCGCTGGGCCTCGCTGGTCTCGGCGGGTTCGAGGTCGAAGGTGCCACAGCGCAATTCGAGCACGACCGGGCCTTTGGAGGGGTCGACCACGGCACGTGCCGACTCGTGGGTCCCGTCGGAGACGATCTCCCATCGCACGCCGGGGGAGCGCAGCACGATCGGATCGTTGGTGCCGTACACGCGCAGCCCGCCCTCCTGCGCTTCGAGGTTCACCGGCACCTGGCCGAACTCGGGCCGGGGAGCGAAGGTGACCACGGCCTTCGCGTCGCCGGTGATCACCCGGGTGAGGTCGGTACGCGTGGGCGCGACGTCGTGCGGCAGGTAGTCGGTGACTTGCAGACTGGCCCAGCGCGTTTCGACGGTCATCGTGCCGTCGACGTAGCGCTGCGAGAGCGGCAGCCCCGGCCGCTCGGGCTCGATGGTGAAGTGACCGCCCTGCGGGCCGCCGAGCAGGTGCGCGAACACCGCGGCGGAGTCCGGCTCCGGGTGGCAGAACCAGGTCACCGTGGCGTCCGGGGTGAGCAGCGCGACCGAGCGCGGGCTGGCCAGCATGGTCAGCCGCTCGATACGCGGCGCGCTCGCGCCCGCCAGCCAGGTCCGGCGCTCCTCCAGCAGGTAGGCCAGCGCCCAGGCCACGGCCTCGGTGCTGTCCACCCGGAACTTGGCCAGGCTCTCGCCGTCGCCGACCTTGATGCCGACGTCCGGGCCCGCGAGCACCCGGAACGCCTTCTCGTCGGTGACGTCGTCACCGAAGAACACCGCGGCCGAGGCCCCCGCCTGATGCCGGACGGTGTCCAGTGCGGTGCCCTTGTCGGTCTGCACCACGGCCAGTTCGATGACGGCCTTGCCCTCGGTGACCTGCACGCCGAACCAGCACGCCGGACCGAGCCGGACCTGCGACAGCGCCCGATGACCGATCTCCGGGCTGGCGTTGCGCACGTGCAACGCCACACTGGCCGGCTTGATCTCGACGGTGACGCCCGGGTTGTCCGCGGCGATCTGGTTCAGCGCTGTCTGCACCTCTCTGAGCAGGTGCTTGGCGTCGTTGTCGATCGCGTGTACGAAGCCGACGTCGAATTCCGAGCCGTGGCTGCCGATCAATTGCACTTCGACCGGCAACCGCGACAGCGCCGCGAGATCTCGCAGCGCGCGGCCGGAGATCACGGCGGCAGTGGTCCCGGTCAGGCCGGCGAGGGCTCGTAACGCGCTCACCGATTCCCGATGGGGGAAGGCTTTGGCCGGATCGGACACGATGGGCGCGAGTGTCCCGTCGTAATCCGATGCGACCAGCAGCCGTGGCACGCGCGCGACCGTCGACAGTGCACGGCGAAGTTCCAGTGGCAGATCCTGTGCGCTCACGCATCCAACCTAGTGATCGGAGGAGTTTTTTCAGGGGGCGGGCAAAACAATACTGTGTTGAATTTGCCGCACAGCAGCGCGCCGGTCCGCGTGCGCACGATAACGCAGGTGCTGAACCGGTGTCCGGTGGATCTGCCCAGCTAACGGCGACGGGATCCGAGCGGGTGAGCTTCGTCGCAGTACAGCGGCCGTTCGAACCCGGCATGGTGGCCGGGCGTCGAATTGCTCGCCGTGCGCTGAATTGCCCGCCGTGCGCTGGGGGATCCCGATCGAGCTTACTGGTTGCGTTCGCCGAGCAGGAGGTCGACGGTCAGTTCCAGGCGTTCGGTGACGTCGGTGGCCGAGGCGCGCCGGGTCAGCCAGGCGACGAGATTCGACAGCCACACATCGCTGATCACGCGCGCGATGGCCAGTTGGCGTTCGGTGGGCTCCCCATCGTTCATGGCTCGCGCGAAGACGCGGTCCATCACCTTGCCGACGCGGTCGACCTCGGCGGCGGCGGAGGCGTCGGCGAACATGAACGCCCGGGTCATGGCCTCGGTCAGCAGCGGGTCGCGCTGCATCATCCGGGTGATCTGGGTGAGCAGCAGGTGCATGCGCTCCTGCGGGGACTGCCCGGCAAGCGGCTTGCGTTTGCCCTCGATCTGCTCGAATTCCCGCGACAGCGCCGAGACCAGCAGGTGCACCTTCGACGGGAAGTAGCGGTACAGCGTGCCGACCGCGACATCGGCGCGTTCGGCGACCGCGCGCATCTGCACCGCGTCGTAACCGCCCTTGGACGCCAGCGCCAAGGTCGCGTCCAGGATCCGCTTGCGCCGCTCGCGCTGCGCCGCCGAACTCAGTTCGTCCTCGGAGAGCGTGGTGACCGTAGCGGCGGGCCGCGCCGCGCTCGGATCGGCTGGCTGCGATCGGGACGGACTGGCCATTGATGAAAGTCCTTTCCGGAAACGTCGTTTCGTCGGCTGTGTGCGCGGTCGCACCGCGGCGGTGATGGTCTCTTGACTTCCGCCCGGCTAGGATATTAGAACATGTTCTAGGTGTGGGAGTCACGCCGGAAAGGCGGTATGGAGTGTGACCATCGCCACCACTGACGAGCATAAAGCCGTTCAGGAGTCGATGCGCGGGTGGGCCGCTTCGGCCCGTCCGATTGCAACAATGCGGACCGGCGCGGCCGACTTCTGGCGCGGCTACTGGCCCGCGCTGGCCGAGATCGGGATCTTCCGGGTCGCGGTGGCCGAGGAGGCGGGCGGCGCGGGCGGATCGGTTGCCGATCTCGCCGTGCTGATGGAGCAGGCGGCGCACGACCTGGTCGGCGGCCCCGTGCTGGCAACGGCTCTGGTCAATCTGATCACGGCGGGCCGGCTCGCCGAGGACATGCCGTGCGGTGTCGCGCTCGACTTCGTCGTCGGATCGACGGTGAGCGTACCCGCCGCAAGCGACGGCGTGTTGCTCACGGGTACCTGGGATTCCGTCCTCGGCGCCGCGCCCGGCACTGCCGTCCTGCTGCCGGTCGACCACCCGCACGGGCAGCGCTGGTGCCTGGTGCCACCCGACGCCGACGGCCTGCGGGTGGAGGCGCTCACGCCGCTGGACCCGAGCACTCCGCTGGCGCGGGTGCACTGCGCCGACCTGCGGGTGCCCGCCGAACAGGTGTTCACCCCGCCGCACGACGCCGGGGATCTGCTCGTCGCGCTGGTCGCCGCCGAACTGGCCGGGCTCGCGGGCTGGTGCCTGGAGACCGCGGTCGACTACGCCAAGGTGCGCGAGCAGTTCGGCCGTAAGATCGGCTCGTTCCAGGCGGTCAAGCACATCTGCGCCTGGATGCTCTGCCGCACCGAACTCATCCGCGCCGTAGCCGCCGACACCGCGGCCGCCGTGGACGACGGTGGCGCGGAACTGCCGATCGCCGCCGCCATCGCGGCCGCGATCGCCTTGGACGCCGCGGTCGAGACCGCCAAGGACTGCATCCAGGTGCTCGGCGGCATCGGCTTCACCTGGGAGCACGACGCGCACCTGTATCTGCGCAGGGCGACCGCGCTGCGTCAACTGCTCGGCGGCTCGGCGCGCTGGCGGGCCCGGGTCACCGAGCTGACCCGTCAGGGTTCGCGGCGCACCACCGGGGCCGACCGGGTCTTCGCCGAAGGCGCCGTCCCCGGCGCGGGCTCGGCCGTGGCGGGAGGGGGCGCGCGCGAACTGGCCGCCGAGGTCGCGCGGATCGCGGCTCTGCCCGCACAGCGGCAGCGCGACGCACTGGTCGAGGCGGGTCTGGTCATGCCGCATTGGCCGCGGCCGTACGGGCGCGCCGCGGACCCGATGACCGGTCTGGTGATCTCCGAGGAACTGCGCCGCGCCGGGCTCACGGCGCCGGACCTCGCCATCGGCGGCTGGGCGATTCCCACGCTGTTGGGACACGGAACGCCGGAACAGATCGAACGCTTCGCGTGGCCGACCTTGCGCGGCGAGGTGGTGTGGTGCCAGCTGTTCAGTGAACCCGAGGCGGGCTCCGACCTCGCCGCGCTGCGGACCAGCGCGAAAAAGGTGGACGGCGGCTGGGTGCTGCGCGGACAGAAGGTGTGGACGTCACTGGGCGACAAGGCGAATTGGGCGATTTGCCTGGCGCGCACCGATCCGGATGCGCCCAGGCATAGGGGCATCACCTATTTCTTGGTCGACATGCACGCCGCCGGACTCGAAGTCCGCCCACTGGTGCAGATCACCGGTGAGGCGCGTTTCAGCGAGGTTTTCCTCGACGACGTGTTCGTGCCGGACGATTGTGTGGTCGGCGCATTGAACAATGGATGGCAGATCGCCCGCTCGACCCTGGCGACCGAGCGGGTCGCGATGGGTGGCAACGGCATCGGTCCGGTGCTCGAAGAGCTGATCGCGAAATCGCCCGCCACGGGACCGGGCACAGAATTGGTGAACGACCGGCTCGGCGGATTCGTCGCCGAGGCCGTCGCCGGACTTCTGCTGGAACAACGCGCGGCAGTGAAGTTGCTTGCCGGGGGAGACCCGGGCGCACAGAGTAGTGTTCGCAAATTGGTCGGGGTGCGCCACCGCCAAGCGGTCGCGGAATTCGCTGTCGAGACGACAGGGCCTTCCGGCGCGCAGGATACCGAAGTGGTGAAGGAATTCCTGCTCACGCGCTGTCTATCGATCGCTGGTGGAACCGAACAGATTTTGCTCACCGTGGCCGGTGAGCGAATTCTCGGGCTGCCTCGTGACGCGAACAGCTAGTCGCCGACAACCGGGAGAAAACGTGGATTTCACCAGGGACGAGGGCCAGGACGCGGTCGCCGAGGTCGTCGTGAGCTTGCTGGAGCGAGAACCCGCTCGCGATATGGAGCTGTGGCCGAGATTGGTCGACTCCGGACTGCTCGTCGTCGCGGTACCCGAGCGGCACGGCGGCGACGGCATGGGGCTACTCGAAGTATCGGCGTTGCTGACCGAGCTGGCGACCGACGCGGTCGCGGTTCCCGCTCTCGCGACACTCGGGTTCGGCGTGCTGCCGATGGTGGCGAGTGCGCCGGAGAGCGCGATAGCGCGAGTGCTGCCCGAGGTCGCCAAGGGAACCGTGCTCACGGCAGCGCTGAGCGAACCCGCTGCGCCTTTCACCGTCAAGCCGGAGACCATCGCTGTCACCAGCGGGAACACCGTGCGTATCAGCGGGCACAAAGTGGCCGTGCCCTACGCCGAGGAGGCGAGCTGGCTGCTCGTGCCGACCAGTTCCGGCATCGCCCTGGTCGACGCGCAGGCCGAAGGGCTCACCCTGACGCCCACGCCGGTCTCCGGTGGCATCCCCGAATGCACCGTGCGCCTCGACCAGGTGGAGATACCCGCCGAACAGCACTGGAGCACCGGCCTGGCCGATCTGCACCGGCTGGCGCTCGCCTCGATCGGCTCGGTAGCCGATGGGTTGCTCAAGGGTGCGATCACCCTCACCGCCGAGCACCTGCGGACCCGTCACCAGTTCGGCAGGCCGCTGGCCCAGTTCCAGGCCGTGGCCCAGCAGATCGCCGACCTCTATGTCGTCTCGCGAACCCTGCACGTCGCCGCGGTCTCGGCGAACTGGGCACTTGCTCAGGATGATTCGAGCCAGGAGCATCGCGACCGCACCGACGACGACCTGGAGATCCTGGCCTACACCGTCACCGCGGAACTGCCCGCGGCCATGCAGAAGTGCCATCACCTGCACGGCGGTCTCGGCGTGGACGTGACCCACCCGATGCACCGCTACTACTCACAAGCCAAGGACCTCGCCCGCTGGCTCGGCGGCGCGTCGCTGCGGCTCGATCGTCTGGGGGCCAGATGTTCATCGACCTGACCACCGAGCAACGCCGGCTGCGCGACGAACTGCGCGCCTATTTCGCCGATCTGGTGACTCCCGAGGAGGAGGCCGCGATGGCGGTGAACCGGCACGGCGACGCCTACCGCGCCGTCGTGCGCCGGATGGGCCGCGACGGCCTGCTCGGCGTCGGTTGGCCGAAGGAATACGGCGGGCAGGGTTTCGGGCCGGTCGAGCAGCAGATCTTCTTCAACGAGGCGGTCCGCGCCGACGTCCCGCTTCCGTTGGTGACGCTGCTGACCGTCGGCCCCACCTTGCAGCAATTCGGCACCGAGGAGCAGAAGCAGCGGTTCCTGCCCGGAATCCTCTCCGGAGAGATCCATTTCGCGATCGGCTACTCCGAACCGGAGGCGGGCACCGACCTGGCCGCGCTGCGCACGTCCGCGGTGCGCGACGAGTCGGGGGACTGGGTCGTCAACGGGCAGAAGATCTTCACCACGGGCGCGCACGAAGCCGATTACGTGTGGCTGGCCTGCCGCACCGGCTCGGCCGAGTCGCGCCACCGCGGCATCACGATCCTGATCGTGGATACCACCGATCCCGGCTACTCCTGGACGCCGATCATCACCTGCGACGGCGCCCACCACACCAACGCGACCTATTTCGACAACGTGCGCGTCCCGGCGAGCATGCTGGTCGGCGAGGAGAACCGAGGCTGGAAGCTGATCACGACTCAGCTCAACCACGAGCGGGTGAGCCTGGGTCCGTCCGGCAAGATCGAGCAGCTCTACGACCGGGTGCGCGACTGGGCGCAACCGCGCGGCGTGCTCGCCGAACTCGACGTGCGGCGCGCGCTGGGCCGCATCCACGCCATGGTCCGGCTGAACGAACTGCTGAACTGGCAGGTGGCCGGGACCGTCGACGGCGATCAGTCCCAGGTGATCGCCGACGCGTCGGCCACCAAGGTGTATTCCACCGAATCGCTGCAGGAGGCGGGCAGGCTCGCCGAAGAGATCGTCGGCCGCTACGGCGACCCGGCCGACCCTGCCACCGGCGAACTGCTGACCTGGCTGGACCGCAGGACCAAGCAGAACCTCGTGGTCACCTTCGGCGGCGGCGTCAACGAGGTTATGCGGGAGCTGGTCGCCTCGTCCGGACTGCGGTTGCCGCGAGTACCCCGATAACGAGTGAAGGAGCCGCGCGTGCCGGAAACCACTACTCCGGAGGCGATCGTCGCCGCAGCCGAAGCGATTCGGGCGGCGGGTGAGTGCGCGCCCCGTTTCGGGCGTGATCCGGTGAACCAGCCGATGATCAACAACTGGGTCGAGGCGCTGGGTGACGCCAATCCGATCTACGTCGACGAGCAGGCGGCGCGCGCCGTGGGACATCCCGGCATCGTCGCGCCGCCCGCCATGGCGCAGGTGTGGACCATGTTCGGGCTCAACGGTTCGCGGCCCGCCGACGATCCGATGGGCGCGGCCACCGAACTACTCGACGCCGCGGGCTACACCTCGGTGGTGGCCACCGATTGCAGGCAGACCTATCACCGCTATCTCAGTGTCGGTGAGCAGGTTTCGGTCACCAGCACGCTGTCGGACATCCGCGGCCCGAAGCGGACCGCGCTGGGTGAAGGGTGGTTCGTCACCTTTCAGACCACCTGGCGGGTCGGTGAAGAGGTGGTCGCCGAGATGCTGTTCCGGTTGTTGAAATTCGCCCCGGGCACCGCGGCGCAGGTGCCCGCCGCGGGCGAGCGGGTGAAGCCGCTGGTCTCCTGGGACACCGAATTCTTCTGGGAGGGAGCCAACGCCGGGGAGCTGCGCATCCAGCGACTCCCGGACGGATCGCTGCGGCATCCCCCCATCCCGGCCATCTGGCAGGACAAGTCGAAACCCACCGATTACGTCGTCGCCTCCGGGCGCGGCACGGTGTTCAGTTACGTCGTACACCACGCGCCGAAGGTGCCGGGGCGGCAGTTGCCGTTCGTGGTGGCGCTGGTCGAGTTGGAGGAGGGCGTTCGCATGCTCGGTGAATTGCGCGGCATCGAGCCCGCCGCGGTGGAGATCGGCCTGCCGGTCGAGGTGGGCTTCGAGAAGCTCGACGACGAGGCAACCCTGCCGTTCTGGGTGGTGCGCGCATGAGCGGTCAAGCCCGGAGGAGGCAGCGCAGCGTGACCACGCAGGGCTCCGCTCATGCGCAGAAAGGACCCGGCGTGAGCGGTCAAGCCCGGAGGAGGCAGCGCAGCGTGACCACGCAGGGCTCCGCTCATGCGCAGAAAGGACCCGGCATGAGCGGTCGAGCCCGGAGGAGGCAGCGCAGCGTGACCACGCAGGGCTCCGCTCATGCGAGGAAGGAGGCAGTGTGACCGCCGCCGTCGAACCGGGGTCCGTGCGGGTGGGCACGGTGTTGCCCGAGCTGGTGATCGATGCCGACCCCACGTTCGTGATCAGCACCGCCCTGGCCACCCGGGATTTCCAGGACGTGCACCACGACCGGGACAAGGCCGTCGCCCGCGGCTCCAAGGACATCTTCGTCAACATCCTCACCGACACCGGCTTGGTGCAGCGCTTCGTCACGGACTGGGCGGGTCCGCGCGCTGTCGTCAAGTCGATCGCGCTGCGCTTGGGCGTGCCTTTGTACGCCGGGGACACGCTGACGCTGACCGGCACGGTGACCGCGCTGGAGGGCGAGGACATCCACATCGACGTGGTCGGCAAGGACAGCCTCGGCGACCACATCACGGCCACGGCCGTCATCGCGTTGTGGCGGGCCGATGACTGAGCAGGGTATTTCCGGCCGCGCGGCCGTCGTTGGCATCGGCGCCACCGATTTCTCGAAGGACTCCGGACGCAGCGAACTACGGCTGGCCGCCGAGGCGGTCACCGCCGCGCTGGCGGACGCCGGCCTGACGCCCGCGGACGTGGACGGGCTGACCACGTTCACCATGGACACCAACACCCAGGCCGCCGTCGCCAGGGCGGTCGGCATTCCACGCTTGAAGTTCTTCAGCCACATCGGCTACGGCGGCGGCGCGGCGTGCGCCACCATCCAGCAGGCCGCGATGGCGGTGGCCACCGGCATCGCCGACGTCGTCGTGGCCTATCGCGCGTTCAACGAGCGGTCGGTGTCGCGGTTCGGGCAGTTCTCCACGGCGCTGGCCACCGCGCCCACCTCCTCGGGCATCGACGCGGGGTGGTCCTATCCGCAGGGGCTGGGCACACCGGCCGCGCAGGTGGCGATGGTCGCCCGGCGCTACATGCACGTCTACGGCGCCACCAGCGAGGACTTCGGCCGAGTGGCCGTCGCCGACCGCAAGCACGCCGCGGTGAACCCGGCCGCCTTCTTCTACGGCAAGCCGATCACCCTGGCCGACCACCAGAATTCCCGGTGGATCGCCGAGCCGCTGCACCTGCTGGACTGCTGCCAGGAGTCCGACGGTGGCGTGGCGATCGTGGTGACGAGCGTCGAGCGCGCCCGCGACCTGCCGCAGCGCCCGGCCGTCATCGCGGCCGCCGCGCAGGGTTCCGGCGCGGACCAGTACGTGATGACCAGCTACTACCGCGACGCCATGACCGGCCTTCCGGAGATGGGCCTGGTCGGCGACCAGTTGTGGGCACAGAGCGGATTACGTCCGCAGGACATGCAGGCCGCCGTCCTCTACGACCACTTCACCCCGTTCGTCCTCATGCAGTTGGAGGAACTCGGGTTCTGCGGCCGGGGCGAGGCGAAGGACTTCATCGCCGACGGCGCCATCGAGGTCGGTGGACGGCTGCCGCTCAACACCCACGGCGGACAACTCGGTGAGGCGTACATCCACGGCATGAACGGCATCGCCGAAGCCGTGCGCCAAATCCGCGGCAACTCGGTCAATCCGGTACCCGACCTGACCAACATCCTGGTCACCGCGGGCACCGGCGTTCCCACTTCCGGCCTGGTCCTCACCGCCGACTGAACCGTCCTCGCACATGCCGCCGCTCGATTCGCACCCGCCACGGCCGGTGCGGAGAACGTGCGGCGTGTGCGAAGCGTTTCGGGTGAACGTTCCGGGAGCGTAGGTTGAGGGCGGTGGCGGATCGGCATCTGGTTGATGTGCACGTGCTGTTGCTGCGCGGCGAGGAGTTGCTGCTGAGCAGGCGGCGCAGCGCGGACGAGTTCGACGGCTTGTGGCATCTGCCGGCCGGAAAGCTGGAGTCGGGGGAGTCGGCGCTCGCCGCGGCGGTTCGCGAGGCGTGCGAGGAGGTCGGCGTGGTGATCGACCCGGCGGCTCTGCGGCACGTCCATACCGCGCACGTCGTCGGTTCCGGGCGGGAAGCTCGGATCGGATTGTTCTTCGAGACTCGCCGCTGGTCGGGTGAGCCGGTCAATCGCGAGCCCGACAAGTCCTACGAGCTCCGCTGGTTCCCCCTCACAGACCTTCCGGCCACGCTCATCCCGTATCCGGCCGCGGGCATCCGCGGCTACCGCACCGGCGAGACCTACAGCCAGCGGGGTTGGCCGAACTGAGCGCAGCGGTCACGCGCTCAGGTGAGAAACGAGCAGGCGGGCGAGCTGCCGCACGCTCTCCGGCGTGTCCGGCCGCAGGGAGCTGCGATTGCCCGCGAAACGGTCGAAGACGGCCCCTTCCACGACCGCGACGAAGTCGTCGGCTCTGCTGTCCGGGTCGGGTGCGCCCATGGCGCGGAAGAGGTCCCGGGCGCGGTCGGGGGAGAAGAGGCTGTGTACGAGCCGGGGACGCAGGTCGTGATCATCGAGCAGGTCGACCAGTAGCGCGTGCCGAGCGATCAGGTGTGCGCGCCGCTCGGCCAGTAGCCGGTCGAGCCAGGCGGCGATGGCCTCCGCGATCGATCGAGCATTCGGCGCGCCGGTCGGCGTGAACTCGGCGGCGGCGAAATCCTCGCGGGAACGGGTGGTGATCCGGTCCACGATGGCCTCGACGAGGGCGCGTTTGGTGCGGAAGTAGTAGGAGGCCGATCCGGCGGGCAATCCCAGTTCCGAGTCCAGCGCCCGGTGCGTGAGCGCCCGCAGTCCCCGTGTCGCGATCAGTTCGATGGCCGTGTCGACGAGGAGCACGCGCCGGTCGCCTGTGGACATGATCACCCTTCCTGGCCGCCGCGCGGCCCCGTCCTCTACAAATGTAGAGGACAAGGAGATGGCATGGAACCCGATGTGAGTGGTTGGGACGCCGACCAGGTGCGGGCGGCGCAGCGGTTGCGGGAGTTGGTCGATCGGCGCGGTAGGCCGGTCCGGCGTCATCGGGGCGTCTACCTCTACGGTGGGCCGGGCCGGGGCAAGACGATGCTCATGAACCGGTTCTTCGCCGAGGTGGCCTCCGAACGCAAACGTCGCTTCCACTTCCACCAGTTCTTCGCCCGCTTGCACGCCGCCGCACACCGGTACGGCTCGATCGACGCCGCGGTGGACGACCTGCTCGGTGACGCCCTGCTGATCTGCTTCGACGAATTCCATGTGCACGACATCGGCGACGCGATGCTGATCGCCCGACTGCTCGGCGCGCTGTTCGCCCGCCGCGTCGCACTGGTGGTGACCTCGAACTATCCGCCGGCCGCGCTGCTGCCGAATCCGCTGTTCCACGACCGGTTCGTTCCGACGATCGAGCTGATTCTCGCGAACATGGACGTGGTGGCCGTCGACGGCGGGACCGATTATCGCGCCCTGGCTTCCCGTGGTTGCCGTACCGGATTCGCGGCGGGACGGTACGTCGTGGCCCCGGGGCCGCGCGCGGCTCGGAAGACGCCACCGGATGCGACCGTCGACGCTCGGAAACGCGATGCGGCGCAACAGGACAACGATCCGCGCCTCGAAATTCCCCTCGCCGCCGCAAGTTTGCACGCTATCGCCGAAGGTGACGACCTGCTCGTCGTCGACTTCGCCGCATTGTGCGGAGTCCCAACCTCCGCTGCGGATTATGTAGAACTGGCCCAACGATTTCTGCGCTGGGAAATACGGGATGTACCACCGCTGCGCGAAGTTCCGCCCGACTGGACGATGCGTTTCGTGAACCTGGTCGATGTTCTCTACGACACCGACCGTGAACTCACCGTCGTCGCGTCCGCGGCGCTCGGCGAGCTGGTGCGCGACGTCCGGGAAGTGCCGGATATATCACGTTTGACGAGCCGACTTTGTGAATTGTCCCAGTCATTGCCCGCTATCGCCCGGTAGTCGCAGCCGCCACGAGCGACCTGTCGCCTTCGGTGCACAGTCGCGGTTTAAGAGGAGGAACTCCGAAGTATTCCATTCCATCCCGAGCCGACCGCCCGGCATGTAACTATGTGGCTGTTTTGTGCAGTACTCAGAATTGGTGGTACGCAGTGAGCAGGGCGCGAGCGCCGATATCGCGCGTGATCGTGCTGATCACGCTGCTGTCTTTTGCCGCCATAGCCTTGCACGGATACATCCCAGGAATTACCGAGGCCGAGCCGCGCAGGCACGCTCCCTCCGCCTTGTCGGTCGCGCTCATGCCGGTGCTGCTCACCGTGTCGATAGTGATCTTGCTGGCGGGGGTGATCGCGAGCCAGCACCGGTTGCCGCTGGCCATGCCCGAGCCGGAACGCGAGGACGAGCGCGCACAGTGGCGTCTCGGGCGGGTCGGACTGGCTGTGCTCGGAGCGCTCGCGCTGCTGGCGGTGCTGCTCGCGGCCGCGTCGGCGATCTACTTCATCGGCGCGAGCACACCGAGCGAGCCCGCGCGCCCGGCCGCGCCTGCCACCACCACGGGCACTCCGCCGGAGCAGGGAGCCCCGCCGCCCGCCGAATACGACCCGACGCCGGCGGAGCTGACCGGCACGGCGCTGGTGCTGGCCGCGATCGCGGCGGCGGGCTTGCTGACGGTGGCGATGAGCGGTTTGGTCGTCGTCGCGGTGTCCGCGCGGCGCAGGCCGGTGCCCGCCCCGGCGCAGTCGGTTCCGGCGGCGCCCACCGTGGCCGACTCGTTGGCCCGCGCGGCCGAGATGGGCTTGGCCGCGATGAACGCCCCCGGTCAGGACCCGCGCACCGCGATCATCGCCTGCTACGTCGCGATGGAGCGCGGCCTCGCCTCCGATCGCGCCGCCGCCCCGCTGATCTCGGACACTCCGATGGAGGTGCTGGCCCGAGCGTTCGAACGCGGCGCGCTGCACGACGCGTCCGCCCGCGAGCTGGTCGCCTTGTTCGAGGAGGCGAGGTTCAGCCCGCACGCCATGCTCGAATGGCAGCGCATGCGGGCCGAGCAACTGCTGCGCATCGTGCTCGCCGATCTGCAAGGGGAGGTTCCCGCGTGAACGGTCGGCCGGGGAAGGACGCGGCGTGAATCGAATGGGGGTGGTGGTCGCCTGTGTGATCGTCGTCGCGCTGATCGAGCTGGTCGCAGTCGAGCGCGCCCGCGGGTTGCTGCTGATCGTTACCGGGATCCCGGTGGCGGTGGCACTGGGCTGGCTGGTCTGGTCGCTGCGCGAGCGCTCCGGGGCCGGGGCCGAGGACTCGATCGAGGACATGGAGAACGGTCCCGCTGAGATGCTGCAACGCTGGCACGCCAGGGCGGAGATGCTCGCGGACCGCGCGGACGGAACTCGTGCCGATTGGGACCGGCACTTGCGTCCGTTGCTGGCGAAAGAGTTCGAACTGTCCAGCGGCCAACGGGTCGCGAAGAACCGCAGGGCGGTCGAAGCGGCGGGCATCCATCAATTCGGGCCCGAACTGTGGCGCTGGGTGGACCCAGCAAATTCGGCCCTTCGTGATCAGACCAGCAGGGCACCGGGACGTGCGGCGCTGGACGAGATCCTGAGCCGCCTGCAGAGAATGTGAAATGGGTTGAGGCAAGTGCGGGTACACAGATGACCATGCCGATGGACGTGACCATCCAGCGCAGCGAGGCCGTGCTCCGGGAGCTGTCCCGGGTCGTGGTCGGCAAGCAGGACGAGTTGCAGTTGATCATGATCGCCGTGCTGTCCGGTGGGCACGTGCTGATCGAGGACTTACCCGGCCTCGGTAAGACGCTCATCGCGAGATCGTTCGCGGCCGCGCTCGGGTTGCAGTTCAACCGCGTGCAGTTCACCCCCGACCTGCTGCCCGCGGATCTGCTCGGCTCGACGATCTACGACATGTCCTCCGGCCGGTTCACCTTCCGCCGCGGTCCGGTGTTCACCAACCTGCTGCTGGCCGACGAGGTGAACCGCACCCCGCCGAAGACGCAGGCCGCGCTGCTGGAGGCGATGGCGGAGGGGCAGGTCAGCATCGACGGCGAGACGTTCATGCTGCCGCAGCCGTTCGTCGTGCTCGCCACCGACAACCCGATCGAGTACGAGGGCACCTACCCCCTACCGGAGGCCCAGCTCGACCGGTTCGCCATCCAGCTGCGGCTGGGGTATCTGTCCGAGCAGGACGAGACGCAGATGATCCGGCGCAGGCTCGAGCGCGGCGCACAGCAGCCGCAGGTCAACCAGGTCGTGGACACCAACGGGCTGCTGGAGATGCGGCAATCCGTCGAATACGTGACCGTGCATCCCGACGTGGTCAGCTACGTGGTCGCCCTGGCCTCCGCGACCAGAGGACATCCGCAGGTGGAGGTCGGCGCGAGCCCGCGCGCGGAACTGGACCTGGTGCAGATGTCCCGGGCGCGGGCGCTGCTGCTCGGCCGCGACTACGTGATCCCAGAGGACGTCAAGGCGCTGGCGGTCCCGGCCATGGCGCACCGGATCACGCTGCGGCCGGAGATGTGGGTGCGCCGCATCCGTGGCGAAGACGTGATCACCGAATTGCTGCGCCGTCTGCCCGTCCCGCGCGCCACCGTGACATGAGGCACCGCGACGCCAGCTCCGCGGTCGACATCGAATTGCGGTGGCGACCCGCGCCGCTGGTCTTCATGCTCGCGGCATGTGCGGCGGCGGCACTGGTGCTCGCGGTGGTCCTCGGCCGATGGCAGCTGCTGGTGTTCGCCGCCCCATTGCTCGGCGTGCTGGCCACCGCGCCGTGGCAGCAGTCCTCGACCAGGATCCAGGTCGACGGCGGCGGCACGCTGCGCTGTTTCGAGACCGAGGAAGTGGTGCTCACCGTCGCCGCCTTCGTCGAGAAGGGACATGCGCTGCTGCGCCTGAAACCGGAAGGCGCTACAGGGCTGGAAGTCCAGGTCGAGGAGGCCAGTGACTCCGGAGTCGCGCCCGCCGGGCTGCGGCTGGCCCTCTCGGCGAGCAGGTGGGGGCGCTACCCGGTATCGGTGCGGGTGTCGGCGCTGAGCCCGGCCGGGCTCGCGGTCGCCACCGCGGTGCTGCCCGCGGGCCAGCTGTTCGTGTACCCGATCACCGATCCGCAGCGGATGCGCTTGCCGCGCACCGAACTGCCCGAGCGGCTCGGTACCCACCTGACCCGCAGGCACGGTCCCGGCGTCGAATACGCGGACATCCGTGCCTACGCGCCCGGTGACCAGCTGCGCATCGTGAACTGGCCGGTGAGCGCGCGGCGCGGGCGGCTGTATGTCACCGAGCGGCTGACCAACCGTTCCGCGGACGTCGTGGTGCTGGTGGACACCTCCCAGCAGGCGCCGGGACCGGCCACCGACTCGCTGGAGTTGTCGGTGCGCGGCGCGGCGCAGGTGGTGCAGTCGACCTTGCAGGCGGGCGATCGCACCGCGGTGGTCTGCCTCGGCCGGGAACCGCGCTGGCTGCGGCCGGATATCGGGCGCCGCCAGTTCTACCGCATCGTGGACACCGTGCTGGACGTCGGCGACGAGCACATTCCGACCACCGGCACCCTCGCACCGCACGCCGCCGTACCGCTCGGCGCGATCGTGGTGGCCTTCTCCACGCTGCTGGATACCCAGTTCGCGCTCGCGTTGATCGACCTGCGCAAGCGCGGGCACGTGGTGGTCGTGGTGGACGTGCTGCGCGGCACGCCGTTCCACGAGCACCTCGACCCGATCCTGGCCAAGATGTGGCAGCTCGAGCGCGCGGCGATGTACCGGGACATGGGCACCGTCGGCGTCGACATCGTGGCATGGCCGCAGGACGCCCGCCTGGACCAGATCATGCGGGCGCTCCCGGAGCACCGCCGGACCGTTCGGGTGCGCCGATGACCAGATTCCTCGCTGTTCTGTCCGGGGTGTTGCTGGTGGCGTCGGTGGCACTGCTGGAGCCGTGGATCGGCATTCCCGCCTCGATCCTGGTCGCGCTCGGCTGGTGGTTCCGGCCGCTCGCGGTCTGTGCGGTGCTGCTCGCGCTCGGCGTGCTGGCGATCGCCGACGCCGGTGTGCTCGCCTCCGCCGCAACGGGTTTGGTGGCCACGACCTATCTGCTCAACGCCGCGACGGTGACCGCCCCGCACGGGGTGGTGCCGACAACGATCCCCTCGGTGGCCGGAGCGGTCGGTTTCGCGGCGGTGGCGGTGTGCGCCGCCCTCGTCCCGCTGCGCCTGGCCTGGGCGCCGCTGGCCGCGCCGGTGCTGGTCGTCGTGCTCTACGCCCTGGTGATCCAGGGCGTAGCCGCACGACGCGGCCGTGACGACCGAGAACTTCCGGCGTCCAGTGGAATCTGACGTCCCGCCCAGGCGCAGCGTGCCGTCGCGCGGCACGAAACGAACCTCAGGCGCGGAATCGCAGGGTGACGTCGCCCAGCACCGGGGCATCGTCGCGTTCGACCACGGTCGCGGCGATGGTCAGTTGGTCGTCCTGCCGCCAGATCCGAGTGCGGATCGTTTCACCCGGGTAGAGGACGCCGGCGAACCGGGCGCGGAAACCGGTGACGCGGCTCGCGTCCGAGCCGAGCACGGTGTCGGTCGCGGTCTTGCACACGATGCCGTAGGTGCAAAGCCCGTGCAGGATGGGCGCGGGAAATCCCGCAGCGCGGGCGAATTCGGGGTCGGAGTGCAGCGGGTTGCGGTCGCCGGACATCCGGTAGAGCAGCGCCTGCTGCGGCAACGTCGGTGTGGTGACCTCGAAATCCGGGGCGCGGTCGGGCAAGGAGGACTTGTTGCTGGGGCCACGCTCGCCGCCGAAGCCGCCCTCACCCTTGGCGAAGATCGATGAGCGTTCGGTCCACAGCAGGGCGCCGTCGGAGCCGGTGACCGTGTGCTCCTGGACGATGACCGCTGCCGAGCCCTTGTCCCAGACTTCGGCGATCCGACTGGCTTTGGTCGCTTTTCCCGCCGCCGGGATCGGGCGGTGCACCTCGACCTCCTGATCGCCGTGCACAACCTTCGCCAAGTCGATGTCGATGCCGGGGAACTTCACTTCGGGCGGCTCGGTCTCGTGCACCGTCGCCGCCACGGTGGCGAAGGTCGGCAGCACCTGCGGTTCCCGGTCATCGAGGTAGCGCAGCTCGGCGGGGTCGGTCCAGCGCGTGCCCGCGCCGAGGCCGAGCTGGTAGAGCTGCACGTCCGAGGGGGTCCAGGCGAACTCCCGGCTGGGCAGCTGCGCGCCGAGCGCGATCTTCGGGTCGATGGGCATCAGTTCTCCTTGTGCATGGATGTGGATCGATCCGGCGAGCCAGGCCGCGCCGGAGACGATGGCGCCCTTCCGACGATCCTGCGCGGTGGGACCGCGGCTCGCCAGTGCGTCGTCCGGTCGGCGGGATCGTTCGCGTGGCCACCGCATCGGACGGCGCGGTCCGGGTCGGGCTGGTCTGCGGCCGCGACCCACACCGCGATCTCGTCGTCAGGCTCCCGCCGTGGCGGCGGCGGGCTGCTCCTTCTTGCGCTTGGCGATGTCGAGCACCGCGAGGTAGCCGAAGGTGATGGCGGGGCCGATGGTGGCGCCTGGTCCGGCGTAGGTGTGACCCATCACCGGGGCGCTGACGTTGCCGGAGGCGTACAGGCCCTCGATGACGGTCCGGTCCTCGCGCAGCACCCGCCCAGCGGTGTCGGTGACCAGACCGCCTTTCGTGCCGAGGTCGCCGGGCACGATCTCGGCCGCGTAGAACGGGCCCTCCACCAGCGCCGCAAGGCACGGGTTCGGCTTGACCGTCGGATCGCCGTAGTACTTGTCGTAGGCGCTGTCACCGCGGTGGAAATCCTCGTCCACTCCGGTGGCCGCGAAGCCGTTGAACCGTTCGACGGTGGCGGCGAGCTTCTGCTCGGGCACCCCGATCTTCGCGGCCAGCTCGGTCAGCGTCTGCGCCTGCACGATGAGGTCGTTTTCCATCCAGCGGGACGGAAACCGCTGACCGGGCTGTAGTCCCGCGAAGATGTAGCGGTTGCGGTAGCGCTGGTCGAACACCAGCCACGCGGGCACGTTCTCGCCGGGGCCGTCGCCCTGGCCGTACTCGCCGCCGTACATGGTGTGCACGGCCTCGACGTAAGGAGCGGACTCATTCCCGAAACGCTCACCGTCGGCGTTCACGATGATGCAGCCCGGCAGATTGCGCTCGGCCAGGCAGAACCAGGGCTTGCCGCCTTTGAAGATCGTCGGCCCCCACCACGCGTCGGCCATGATGTCGATGTCCGCGCCGAGTTCGAGACCGGCGCGGATGCCGTCGCCGGTGTTGGCGGGCGCGCCGGTGGTCCATTCGGTGGTGATGGGTTCGCGCTGGTAGGCGTGGCGCATCTCGGCATTGTGCTCGAATCCGCCGCTGGCCAGCACCACGCCGTACCTGGCGGTGAAGCGCACGGTCTCACCCTCGTGTTCGGCCTCGACGCCCGCCACGCGGTCATCCTCGACGATGAGCCCGGTCAGCGGGGTGTTCAGCAGCAGCGGCACGTTCGCGTCCAGCAGGCCCTTGCGCAGCGCGGCGGCCAGTGCCTGTCCCATCCCGAGCAGGTGCTTGCCGGTCAGCCGGGCCCAGGTGGTGCGCGCGCCGACCCGCATGGCGCGCAGCATGCCGCGCGGATGCCGCCGGATGAGGTTGAGCTGCTTGAAGTCGGCTTGGGTGACCACGACGTTCAGCGGAGCCTTGCTGTAGGCGGGCTCCAGGTTGAAGCGTTCCGCACCGAGGATCTTGGCGTCGAAGGGCCTGGGTTCGCACGAGCGTCCCGCGGCGAGTCCACCCGGCGCCTCCGGGTAGTAGTCGGAGTAACCCGGCACCCAGCGCATCTTCAGCGGCGTGTGGTCGAGCACGAAGTCGAACGCTTCCGCACCGCGATCGATGTAGGTGTCGATCCGTTCGGCGGGCACGACGTCGCCGATGATGCTGTGCAAGTAGGTCCGCGCGTCCTCGCGGTCGTCGGGCCGACCGGACGCGCGCAGCGCCTTGTTGCCCGGGATCCACACACCACCGCCGGAGCGCGCGGTCGACCCGCCGTAGTGCGCGGCCTTTTCGATGACCACCACGCTCAGCCCATGATGGGCCGCGGTGAGTGCGGCGGTCATGCCGGCGGCGCCGCTGCCGACCACCACCACGTCGTATTCCCGATCAGTCATGTAGAACACGTTATAGAATGGACGCGCCATTGGTCTATGTTGTGTGGCAGAAGACTTGCTCGACGTTCCATTTGTCGAGGAAACTTGTTTCAGTTTCAGACCGGAGTGGAGTACATGGGCCTCGAATGGGACCTGGCCACCGACGTTGTCGTGGTCGGATACGGCGCCGCGGGTGCGGCGGCCGCGCTGGAAGCGACCGAGGCGGGCGCGCAGGTGCTCGTGCTCGAACGCTTCGCCGGGGGCGGGACGTCGGCGCTGTCCGGCGGCATCATCTACGCGGGCGGCGGCACCTCCGTGCAGCGGGAGGCGGGGGTGGAAGACACCCCGGAGGCGATGTACGCCTATCTCGAGCGTGAGGTCGGCGACGCGGTCACCCCTGAGACGCTGCGCCGGTTCGTCGACGAGAGTCCGGAGCTGATCGAGTGGCTGAAGGCGCACGGCGTCCCGTTCGAAGCCTCGCTGTGCCCGTACAAGACCTCCTACCCCAACGACCGCTACTACCTGTATTACTCGGGCAGCGAGATCTCCGGCGCGTTCCGCGACATCCCCGCCGCTCAGCGCGGGCATCGTGTGAAGGGTAGGGGCACGTCGGGGAAGAAGCTCACCGGCCCGCTCGCGGCGGCGGCGGCCCGAGCGGGTGTGCGCGTGGAAACCCTCACCCGGGTGACCCGATTGCTCACCGACGATGCGGGCGCGGTGATCGGCGTCGAATGCCACACGCTGCGCGACGCGCCCGGCCGGGTCCGGGACCGGTACACCCGGATGGCGCAGATCGCGGCCAAACCAGGCATCTACTACCCGCCGCTGCGGCGGTCGCTGGAACAGCGGCTGGCCCGGCTGGAGCGCCGGTACGGCAGCACGATCCGGGTCCTCGCGCGGCGCGCGGTGGTGCTCGCCGCGGGCGGGTTCATCGCCAATCGCGACATGATTCAGCAGTACGCTCCCGCCTTCCACGGTGGTCTCGCCCTCGGCACCACCGCCGACGACGGCAGCGGCATCCTGATGGCCCAGCAGGTCGGCGCGGCCTTGGACCGCATGGACAACGTCTCCGCGTGGCGGTTCCTGCTCCCGCCCAGCGCATTCACCGGTGCGCTGCTGGTGGACGCCGTGGGTCGCCGGGTCATCGACGAGACGCGCTACGGCGCCGCGGTGGGCAACGCGCTGATCACCGAACACGACGGCAAGGGCTGGCTGCTGGCCGACGACCCGCTGATGCGCACCGCGATCGGCCAGATCGGCGAGCAGGGCGCCTGGTTCCAGCGCGGCCAGTTCGAGACGATGCGGCGCACCGCGATCCGCGGCGCCACCTTGGAGGAAGCCGCCGTCAAGGCGGGCATCGACCCAGCCGGATTGCGCTCGACGGTCGAGGCGCACAACACCGCGATCGAGACCGGAGACCCCGATCCGGTCGGCAAGCCCGCCGAGTTCACCAATCCGGTCCGCACCGGCCCGTTCTGGCTGTTGGATGTGGGCATCAAACCGAGCCTGACCAACCCGTGCCCCATGCTCACCCTCGGCGGCGTCGTCGTGGACGAGCGCACCGGCGCGGCCAAGACCATCGAGGGCCGCGACATTCCCGGCCTCTTCGCGGCCGGGCGCACCGCGATCGGCGTCTGCTCCAAGTCCTACGTCAGCGGTCTTTCGCTGTCGGACTGCGTCTTCTCCGGCCGCAGGGCAGGCCGGTCCGCCGCGGGTGAGCAGGTCTCGGCGCTCGAACAAGCAACTGTGGAAGGGAATTAGCGTGCTGTCCGACGCGGTACGAACCGAACTGGCCGACGAACTCGAGCGCGCGGAGCGCGAGCGGGTGGCGATCGATCCGCTGATCGCCCGCTGTCCCGACATCGACGTGGTCGACGCCTACGAGATCCAGCTGATCAACATCCGGCGCAGGCTCGACGCGGGCGCGCGGGTGGTCGGCCACAAGGTGGGCCTGTCCTCGAAGGCCATGCAGCAGATGATGGGTGTGGACGAACCGGACTACGGGCACCTGCTCGCGGAAATGGAGGTCTTCGAGGATGTTCCGGTCGAAGCGGGCCGCTACCTGTTCCCTCGCGTGGAGGTGGAGGTCGGTTTCGTGCTCGGCGCGGACCTGCCCGGCGCGGAATGCACCGAAGCGGATGTGCTCGACGCCACGGTCGCCTTCGCACCCGCGATCGAGCTGATCGACTCGCGGATCAAGGACTGGAACATCGGCTTGGCCGACACCATCTCCGACAACGCGTCCTCCGCCGGTTTCGTGCTCGGCGCCCAGCGCGTCGCGCCGCAGGACATCGACGTCAAGGCGATCGACGCGGTGCTCACCCGCAACGGCGAGGTGGTCGCCGAAGGCCGCAGCGACGCCGTGCTGGGCGACCCGGTGATCGCGGTGGCCTGGCTGGCGCGCAAGGTCGCGAGCTTCGGCGTCCGTTTGAAGGCCGGGGACATCGTGCTGCCCGGCTCGTGCACCCGCGCCATCGACGCCCGTCCGAGCGATGCGTTCCACGCCGAGTTCGCCGGACTCGGTTCTGTCCGTCTGCAATTCACCTAGGGAGGCTGTCGTGTCCGTGAACGGGACCGTCACCGCCGCGATCGTCGGGTCCGGCAACATCAGCACCGACCTGCTCTACAAACTGCTGCGCTCGGAGAAGATCCAGCCGCGCTGGATGATCGGGATCGACCCGGACAGCGAGGGCCTGAAGCGGGCGCGCGGGCTCGGGCTGGAAACCTCGCACGAGGGTGTGGACTGGCTGCTCGGCCGATCGGAACTGCCCGACCTGATCTTCGAGGCGACCTCGGCGTACGTGCACCGCGCCGCGGCCGGGCGCTATGCCGAAGCGGGCATCCGCGCCGTCGACCTCACTCCCGCCGCCGTCGGCCCGGCCGTCGTGCCGCCGGTGAACCTGAGGGCGAATCTCGACGCGCCGAACGTCAATATGATCACCTGTGGCGGCCAGGCGACGATTCCGATCGTCGCGGCGGTGTCGCGGGTCGTCCCGGTGCCTTACGCGGAGATCGTCGCGTCGGTGTCGTCGGTCTCCGCGGGGCCGGGCACACGGGCGAACATCGACGAGTTCACCAAGACCACCAGCCGCGGCGTCGAGACCATCGGCGGTGCGCGGCGCGGCAAGGCCATCATCATCCTGAACCCGGCCGAGCCGCCGATGATCATGCGCGACACCATCTTCTGCGCCATCCCCGAGGACGCCGACACCGACGCGATCGCCGACTCGATCAATCGGATGGTCGCCGACATCCAGCAGTACGTCCCCGGCTACCGGTTGCTGAACGAGCCGCAGTTCGACGAGCCGTCGGTGGTTTCCGGCGGTATGGCCAAGGTGTCGGTGTTCGTCGAGGTGGAGGGCGCGGGCGACTTCCTGCCCCCGTACGCGGGCAACCTCGACATCATGACCGCCGCCGCGACGCAGGTGGGCGAGGTCATCGCCGAACAGATCACAGCGGCCCGGGTGTAAGGAGCTCACGACATGGCCTACTCAGCAGAACTCGACATCCGCGTCACCGACACCTCGCTGCGCGACGGATCGCATCACAAGCGCCACCAGTTCACCGCCACCGAGGTCCGTGACATCGTCGCCGCGTTGGATGGCGCCGGCGTCCCGGTGATCGAGGTGACCCACGGCGACGGCCTCGGCGGCTCGTCGTTCAACTACGGCTTCTCCAAGACGCCGGAACAGCAATTGGTCACCATCGCCGCCGAGACGGCGAAGCGGGCGAAGATCGCCGTGTTGATGCTGCCCGGTGTCGGGGTCAAGGAAGACATCAAGATCTCGCAGGACAACGGCGCGTCCATCTGCCGCATCGCCACCCACTGCACCGAGGCCGACGTGTCGATCCAGCACTTCGGCTTGGCACGCGAACTCGGGCTCGAGACGGTCGGGTTCCTGATGATGTCGCATACCCAGCCGCCGGAGGTGCTCGCCAAGCAGGCTCGGATCATGGCGGATGCGGGATGCCAGTGTGTCTACATCGTGGATTCCGCCGGAGCGCTTGTGCTGGAGCAGGTTACCGACCGGGTCGCGGCGCTGGTCGCCGAGCTCGGCGACGACGCGCAGGTCGGCTTCCACGGTCACGAGAATCTCGACCTGGCCGTCGCCAACTCCGTCTACGCCATCCGCGCCGGCGCCACGCAGATCGACGGCAGCGCACGGCGTTTCGGCGCGGGCGCGGGCAACACTCCCGTCGAGGCCCTGGTCGGGGTGTGCGACAAGCTGGGCATCAGAACCGGCATCGACTTCTTCGCCATCGCCGACGCCGCCGAAGACGTCGTGCGCCCCGCGATGCCCCAGGAATGCCTGCTCGACCGCCAAGCCCTCATGATGGGCTACGCGGGCGTCTACTCCAGCTTCCTCAAGCACGCCGAACGCCAAGCCGAGCGCTACGGCGTCTCGGCCGCGGAAATGCTCGTGCGCGCGGGCAAGCGCAAACTGGTCGGCGGCCAGGAAGACCAACTCATCGACATCGCGCTGGAACTGCAGCGGGAGAAGGCGACCGTCTCCGCCTGACCGCTGCCGGGCCGCGAACGGAAGCGCCGTTCGCGGCCCGTGTCGCGCCACGGGAATGGTGGCTACATCGCCAGTTCGGCGACCATCCGCCGCAGTTGGTCGGTGCGTTCGGCGGAGGTCCGCGTCTTCATCAGTCGCTGGAAGTAGGCGTACCGCGCGGTACGGTCGAGCTGATCGAACCTGCTGCGTGCGTGCGGGTTCAGGGCGAGCGCGTCGCGCAGGTCGGCGGGGCAGGTGGCCGTGCGCTGACGTTCGTAGGCGGCCGACCAGCGGCCGTCGGATTGCGCGGCGGCGATGGCCGCGAAGCCCGAAGCGCGCATGCGGCCCGCGGCGATCAGCGCTTCGGCTTTGGCGACGTTGACCTGCGACCACGGGCTCTTCGGCCGGCGTGGGGAGTACCGCTGGAGGTAGTGGCCGTCATCGAGGCGGCGGCGGTGACTGTCGATCCAGCCGAAGCACAGCGCGCCGTCGAGAGCCTCGGCGATGGTGATCGTGGTGTCCGCCGCCCCCTTCTTGGCGATTTTCAACCAAACCGCCTCAGCCCGGTCGTGGTTGGCGGCAAGCCAGTCCTCCCATTGCGCGGTGCCGGCGCAGAAGAGGACTTCGGTGCCATCGAGTCGATCCATAGTGCTCTCCTGGGGTACGAAGCTGTTCTACCCTCATAATCCCCATTGAAGTGCTCACCGAATGAGCACTTTGGTCCCGCGACATCGTCGTCTGTGAAGCTTGGCGAGTCGGCAACCGTGGTGGCCGCGATGCATCTAGGGTGATATCATTTATTCAGTCTAAGATATCAACGGAGGTGCGTCATGGCTCGAACCGTAATCGACCTGGATGACCAGCTAGTGACCGATGTCTCAAAGGCCCTGGGTACCGGAACGAAAAAGGAGACGGTGAACGCCGCGCTTCGTGAGGTGCTGGAGACTCGCCGTCGGGCGCTGGCTCTCACCCGTCTTCAAGATGCTGTCGCCGACGGTGCGTTTGACCTGGAACTGCTCGAGGACAAGCGGAAATACCGTCGGTGAGCGCGGCTCAGTTCCTCATCGACACGAGTGCCCTTGTTCCCCTCTTCAGGCGGGACGACGAAGCGCTCGCCTGGCAGGGTGCGGCCGCTGCCGGACTTATCGCGATCTGCCCGATAACCGAACTCGAGTTCTTCTTCAGCGCACGCTCTATGGCGGACCGTGAGCAAGCGGTCGATGACGTGCGGGCCATCTTCGGCTGGGAGCCTGTCGATGATCGCGCGTACGACCGAGCCTGGACGGTGCAAGGAGAGCTGACGAAACGGGGTCTGCATCGCAGCGCGGGCCCGGTCGATCTGGTCGTGGCCGCCACTGCCGAGCTCCGCGGACTGACATTGCTGCACCGCGACCACGACTTCGACTGCATTGCAGCGGTGACCGGCCAGCCACACCAGTGGCTCGGCTCGAGCTAGCCGGTGCGCGCCTTGTCGGTCGCTACTACAACCAGGTATCCAACGTCGTCGTGGTGAGGAAGTGCTCCAGGTCGGCGCGCCAAGGGGCCGGGGTGGTCTTGTCCGGCTCGATGGCGGTGTATTGGCCGCGGTAGAACAGCAGGGGGCGGCCGGTGGTGGTGGTCTCGGATAGGGACTGGACCCGGCCGATCACGATGTAGTGGTCGCCGCCGTCGATGACGGTGTCGACCTTGCATTGGATGGTGGCCAAGGCGTCGTCCAGGACCGGAAGCTCCAGGTCCGAGGTGTGCCAGGCGGCGCCGGCGAACTTGTCGGGTTCGCGGGAGCCGAAGCGGGCGCACAGTTCGCGCTGCTGTTCGGCGAGGACGTTCACGCAGAAGCGCCCCGATTTCTCGATCGCCGCCCAGGACCGGGACGCCTTGGTAGGGCAGAACAGCACCAGGGGCGGTTCCAGGGAGAGGGCGGCGAACGATTGGCAGGCGAAGCCGATCGGGGCCTGCTCGCCGTCGAAGGTGGTGATCACGGTGATGCCGGTGCAGAACTGCCCCAGCACATTACGGAACTGCCGTGGATCGATCTCGGATCCGTCCGCGGTCATCGTCTCGCTCGCCCTCTCGGTCACTGCTGCCGCTGGCCGACGGTGAAGTCGTGGCCCCACAGGCTCACCGCGGTGGATTCCCGCGCGATCCAGTCGTGGTCGTCGACTTCCAGTCCCTCACAACCGAATTCGACGTCGAACCCGCCCGGCGTCTTCATGTAGAAGGAGAGCATCTTGTCGTTGACGTGCCGTCCGAGCGTCGCCGACATCTTGACCTTCTTGCGCAGCGCACGGTCCAAAGCCAGTCCGACGTCGTCGGCGTTCTCCACCTCGATCATCAGGTGCACGATGCCGCTCGGTGTCGGCATGGGCAGGAACGCCAGCGAGTGATGGCGCGGGTTGCAGCCGAAGAACCGCAGCCAGGCGGGCTCGCCGTCGGCCGGGCGGCCGACCATCTGCGGTGGCAGCCGCATCGAGTCGCGCAGCCGGAAGCCGAGGACGTCGCGGTAGAACTCCAGCGCCGCCTTGTCGTCCTTGGTGCTGAGCACGACGTGCCCGAGCCCCTGCTCCTCGGTGACGAACCTGTGCCCGTAGGGACTCACCACCCGTCGATGCTCCAGCGCCACGCCGTGGAACGCCTCGAGCGTGTTGCCGGAGGGGTCGTCGAACCGGATCAGCTCGTACACCCGGCGATCGGCCAATTCGGCGGCGGTGCCCTCCTTGAAGGGCACGCCCGCCGCGTCCAGCCGGTTGCGAATGTCCTGCAGCTCTTCGGCGTTGGCGGTCTCCCAGCCCGAGATCTGCAGCCGGTCCTTCTCGCCGGGGACGATCACCAGCCGGGCCGGGAACTCGTCCATGCGCAGATACAGCGCCTCCGGATCAGCGCCCTTGCCCTCGACCATGCCGAGGACCTTCAGCCCGTACTCCCGCCAGGCGGCCATGTCGGTCGCCTCGATACGCAGATAGCCCAGTGAACGGATGCCCATCACTTCTCCTTGACGCCTGCGAGGAAATCAACGGCCAGCCGGTTGAACTCGTGGAACTTCTCCAGCTGTGCCCAGTGTCCGCACCCGCCGAAGACGTGCAGCTGCGCGCGCGGGATCAGCTTGGTCGCCACCAGCGCGCCGTCGAGTGGGTTGACCCGGTCCTCGCGACCCCAGATCAACAGTACCGGCTGACGCAGCTTGTAGGCGTCGCGCCAGAGCATGCCCTTCTCGAAGTCCGCGCTCGCGAACGACTTACCCATGGCTCGGGTCGCGGCCAGCGCCTCCGGCGTGCTCGCCGAGGCGAACCGCTCATCGATCAGCTCGTCGGTGACCAGCGACTGATCGAAGACCATGATGCGCAGGAACGCCTCCAGGTTCTCCCTGGTCGGCTCGTAGTTGAACTTGGAGAGCAGCTTCACGCCCTCGGTCGGGTCGGGCGCGAACAGATTGGTGCTCAGCCCGCCCGGACCCATCAGGACCAGCTTGCCGGCCCGATCCGGGTAGTCCAGCGCGAACCGGACCGCGGCGCCGCCGCCGAGCGAGTTGCCGAGCAGGTGCACCCGCGAGGTGATCTCGAGGTGGTCGAGCAGGTCCTTCAGCGCCGAGGCGCTGTGCACGAAGTACTGCGGATGCTCGGTCGGCTTGTCCGAACGGCCGTAGCCCGGCTGGTCCACCGCGAGCACGTGGAAATGCTCGGCGAGCACCGGGATATTGCGCGCGAAGTTCGACCACGAGGACGCGCCCGGCCCGCCGCCGTGCAGCAGGACGATCGTCGGTCCATTGCCGACGCCCGCCTCGTGGTAGTGCAGCCGCAGGTCGGGCCGGACCTGCGCGTAACGGGAGGTCGACTCGGCGGTGAGTTCCACGGTCGAGGTCACGTCGTCCTCCTACACCATGCCGTCGGTGACGGGAAGGCCGAACTCGTGCGTGCCGTACATCAGGTACGCGCGCTCGGGATCGTTGGCCGCGTGCACCCGGCCCGCGTGCGCGTCCCGCCAGAAACGTTGCAGCGGAGTGCCGTTCGACAGCGCGGTGGCCCCGGAGCTCTCGAACAGCTTGTCGATCGCGGCGATGGAGCGGCCGGTCGCGCGCACCTGGTCGCGACGGGCCCGCACGCGCAGGTCGAACGGAATCTCCTGGCCCGCCGCCAGCAGCGCGTACTCGTCGGCCACGTTGCCCGACAGCTGCCGCCATGCGGCGTCGATGTCGCTGGCAGCCTCAGCGATGCGCACCTTGGCGAACGGGTCGTCCTTGGCCTTCTCACCCGCGTAAGCCGCGCGCACCCGCTTGCCCTGGTGCTCGACGTGCGCCTGGTAGGCGCCGTAGGCCATGCCGACGATCGGAGTGGAGATGGTGGTGGGATGGATGGTTCCCCACGGCATCTTGTAGACCGGATCGGTGTTCTGTTCCAGCCCGGGTGATTTCAGCTCGCTCATGGCGCGGAAGCTGAGGAATCGGTGCGAAGGCACGAAGACGTCCTTCACCACGACGGTGTTGGAACCCGTGCCGCGCAGACCGACCACGTTCCACACGTCATCGATGCGGTAGTCGTCGCGCGGAATGAGGAAGCTGCCGAAATCGACCGGCTTGCCGTCCTTGATCACCGGGCCGCCGAGCACCGCCCAGGTGGCGTGATCGCAGCCGGAGGACCAGGCCCACGCGCCGTTGACGAGGTAACCGCCGTCGACGACCGTGCCCGCGCCCATGGGCGCGTAGGACGAGGAGATCCGCACTTCGGTGTCCTCGCCCCAGACATCTTCCTGCGCCTGCTGCGCGAACAGTGCCAGGTGCCAGTTGTGCACCCCCACAATGCCAGCCACCCAGCCGGTGGAGCCGCACGCGCTGGCGATCTTGCGCACGGTGTCGTAGAAGACCACCGGATCGGCGGCGTGACCGCCCCACTGCTTGGGCTGGAGCAGCCGGAAGAAGCCGGTCTCCTGCAACGCCTTCATGCTTTCGTCGGGGATGCGCCGCAGGTCCTCGGCCTCCTGCGCGCGTTCGCGCAACGCCGGCAACAGCGCTTCGACCCGTTCGGTCACTTCTTGCGTCATCTCGGGACCTGCTCCTGCCTGGTCGGTTGATGTCGGGAATGTCATTTGCCTCTGAGACTAGAACAGGTTCCTATTTCTGTCGAGAACCGGTGTTCACCCCCGCTCGGACATGCGCTCATGCAGGAAGTGAGGTGAATCGCTGGCATCCGGAGCGTCAGTTTTGTAACGTGTTCTAGTACAGATGGAGGAGGAATCGCGATGGCAGTTACCCCACCGCCGCCGAGCGACGGGCCCGGAGGCGGCAGCGTGCGTAACCACGGAGGGACCCGCGAGGCGGTCGATCCGGCGCGGAGCGGCGCGAAGGTCCGGGAACTGGATGTCGGCACCGTGCCCACCCGCTATGCGCGGGGATGGCATTGCCTGGGTCTGGCCAAGACGTTCCGGGACGGCAAGCCGCACGCGGTGAACGTCTTCGGCACCAAGCTCGTCGTCTGGGCCGACAGCAACGGTGAGCTGCGGGTGCTCGACGCCTACTGCAGGCACATGGGCGGCGACCTGAGCATGGGCGAGGTCAAGGGCGACGACATCGCCTGCCCGTTCCACGACTGGCGCTGGTCGGGCACCAACGGTAAGTGCACAGCGATCCCGTACGCGCGCCGGGTGCCGCCGTTGGCGCGCACCAGGAAGTGGACCACGCTGGAGCGCAACGGCCAGCTTTTCGTCTGGCACGACCACGAGGGCAGCCAGCCGCCGCCCGAGGTCACGATCCCGCACATCAAGGGCCCTTACACCGACGCGGACGGCAACCCCACCGAGCAGCTCGACAGCGGGTGGACCGACTGGACCTGGAACTCGATGCTGATCGAAGGCGCCAACTGCCGCGAGATCATCGACAACGTGGTCGACATGGCCCACTTCTTCTACATCCATTTCGCCTTCCCGACGTACTTCAAGAACGTCTTCGAGGGGCACATCGCCACCCAGTTCCTGGAGACCAAGGGCAGGCCGGACATCGGCATGGCCTCCAAGTACGGCGGTGACACGCTGCTGAAGTCCGAGGCCTCGTATTTCGGGCCCTCGTACATGATCAACCCGCTGATCAACATCTACAGCGGTTACGAGGTCAAAAGCGTCCTGATCAACTGCCATTACCCGGTAACGCAGGACTCCTTCGTCCTGCAATGGGGCATCACGCTGGAGAAGCCGAAGGGCGTCGAGGGCGAGATGGCGACCAAGCTGGCGGAGAAGATGACCGAGGGCATCAGCGTCGGCTTCCTGCAGGACGTCGAGATCTGGAAGCACAAGTCCAAGGTCGAGAACCCGCTGCTGTGTGAGGAGGACGGGCCGGTCTACCAGCTGCGTCGGTGGTACGACCAGTTCTACGTCGACCTGGCCGACGTCACCGAGAAGATGACCCAGCGTTTCGAGTTCGAGGTGGACACCACCAAGGCGAACGAGGCGTGGGAGGCCGAAGTGGCCGAGAACTTGCGGCGCAAGCGCGAGTCCGAGGAAGCCGAGGCAAGCGTCTGATGGCGGCCACCTGGGCGAAGGCACCCGATTTCGCCGACCAACCCGCTCGGCGGGCCGAAGTGCGCGCCCAGACGGTGGTCGACAAACAGCGGTACCTGGACGACGGCCTGACTCCGCTGCGGTGTCAGGCCTGCCAGAGCCAGGTGCTGGTGCGCAAGAGCAGTTCGCACCAGACCTCGGTGCAGTGGACCGGCAATCCGGCCGAACGCTGCCCGGTCTTCGCCGAACTGAGTGCCAACGGTCACGGGCCGGGCCGCCCGGACTCCTGTCCCCACCTCGAGCGCACCATCGCCTGGGCCGTGGACGAGGGCGTGCTCGAGATTCCGGACTAGAGCGCGGTATTCGGGGCGGCCCGCCCCGGCCGGTTCGCCGGCCGGTTCGCCCAAGTGGTGACCGCGCTGTCGCGACCGAGCCGTGCTCGGGCTACGTTGACGGGAACCGAAAAACCTTGGTGCCGGATCGGGTTCGATCCGGCACCGCAGGAGGGAGTTCCCGTGATGCTGGTGCGGCATCTGGACTGCGCGACCATGTGCCCGGTCGGCGGGCGCGCGCTGCTGGGCAGCGGCGGGCTGCTGACCGGCGGGCTGGTCGGCCATTGCCTGCTCATCGAGTCCGATGCCGGGCTGGTGCTGGTGGACACCGGTTTCGGCATGGCCGACGTGCTGGATCGCGGCAGGCTGGGCTTCGGCGCCGCGCGGCTGCTGCGGCCGCGGCTGCGTCCGGAACTCACCGCGCTGCACCAGGTTCGCGGGCTCGGCTACCGGCGCGAGGACGTCCGGCACATCGTGCTCACCCATCTCGATCTCGACCACGCCGGCGGGCTGTCGGACTTTCCCGACGCCACCGTGCACGTCTTCGCCGACGAACTCGACGCGGCGATCCAGCGCCCCACCCTCGGTGAGAAGTTGCGCTACCAGCCGCGCCAGTGGGAGCACGGACCCCGCTGGCTGGCCCACGAAACCGGCGCGGACACGTGGTTCGGCTTCACCGCCGTCCCGGTGCTCGAGGACATCATGCTGATTCCGCTGGTCGGGCACACCAGAGGGCACAGCGGGGTGGCGATCCGGCAGAGCGACGGGTGGTTGCTGCACTGCGGTGACGCCTATTTCCACCACCGCCAGCTGGCGGCGGAGCAGGCCCGTGCGCCGATCGGGCTCGGCGTCTTCGAGGTGCTCGCGGGCACGCTGGGGCGAGCGCGGGTGGAGAACCTGGAGCGGTTGCGCACGCTACACGCCGAACACGGCGACCGGGTGCGGATGTTCTGCGCGCACGATCCGCACGAGCTGGCCCGATTCGCCACGGTTCCGGTGCGCTGAACCCGGTCAGTCCAGCCGGAAATCCGCGAAATCGAATCCCGGCGCGACGATGCAGCTGACCAGCACGTGATCCGCGCCCGCGGGGCGTGCCGACTGGCTGACACCACCCGGCACCACGGCCTGGAGCACCTGCCCGCGCTCCAGATCAGGCCCGAGGATCACCACCTCCCCGCCGATGCTCAGCTCCAGCGGTCCGCCGCGATGCCACAACCACAGCTCGTCGGAGCGCACCGTGTGCGGGGCCGACCGCTCGCCCGGCAGCAGGAGGAAATAGATGGCGGTGGCCGCCGCGCGCGGACCCGGGTATCCCTCCGGCGTGAATTCGACCGGGCTGCGCCATGTCTGGCGATACCAGCCACCCTCGGGGTGAGGTGCGAGATCGAGTGTCACGGCGAGCGGTGGTCGCTTGTCGGTCATCGTTCGACTATGCCCGATGTCCGCCGCTGCTCAGCCCTCCTCGATACGCCAGGTGATTCCGAACGGCGCCAGCGCATCGAGGAAATCGGCGGCATCGAACACTTCGGCGGGTGCGAGCGCGCCTGGTGCTGCGGCGCCCTCGGCCAGCCGGACGGCGGTCTGCGCTGCCATCAGCGCCGAATCGCGGTAGGAGTCGACACCACTGAGCACGCCGCGGACCCGCCGCCCGTCCGTGCCGGACGTGTCGACGACGAGGTCGTAGCGCAGATCCGAGCTGGGCTCGTCGGGCAGCGCGTCGATGACCTCGGCGGTGAACTCGCTGAGCATCTCGAGGATCGATGTGGCGAGGACGCCTTCGACGTAGGAGACATCCGAGTGGCGGGGGATGGTGAGGACCGGTGGCTGCGGAAATTTCGCGACGGTGGTCGGCTCGGTGTCACCGGGGAAGGTCATCTTGTCGTGGCGTGCCGTGGTACCGGTACGCAGCTCACCGTCGGCGTAGTGCCAGCCACCGCTGCGGAACCAGTCCAGGCTGGCGAACACAGTCTTGGCGCTGCCTTTGGAACCGTGGCCACCGCTCTTGCTCAGGTGGCTCAGCACCACCTCGGCAGGCCCGGTCACCCGGCGCGTGCTGAGATGAGCGAGCAGGTCGCCAGGGACGTTGCTGTCGGTGACGCCGGCGACCAGGGTGACGCCCGCCGCCGCGGCGCGCGGCCCGAACTCGTCGAAGACCCGCTTCAGGAACAGTTGCTCGCCGGACATGTCGGTGTAGTGCGCGTCCGCCTCGATCGCCGCGGCGAGTACCGCCGCGCCGTGCTCCACGTAGGCGGGCAGGCTGCTGATCACCACGTTCGCGTCGGTGAACGCGGTGACGAGGGCCGCGTGGTCGCTCAGGTCCGCCACTCGTACGTCGGCGTCCGGCAGTTGTGCGGCGGTGGCGGCGGCCCGGATGCGGTCGGCGTCGCGGCCGACCAGGATCGGGGTGAGTCCGCGGCGGCGCAGTTCGGCGAGCAGGTAGCGACCGGTGTGGCCGGTGGCACCGTAGACGGCGATGGCGGGGGAGGCTTCTTTCGTTGTCATGCGAAGAAATCTATTGCCCATATTTGAGCGGAACAATGCCGAAGAAGCTCGACCGTTTGTCCAAAACGCTCATCGTTAGAGTGCTACGGTGAACTGGTGGACATCCTCAGCGAAACCATCGCGGCCATCCGCACCGGCAGCCCCACCTCCGGTCTGTTCATCCGGCATGCTCCGTGGGGTCGTAGGTATCCCGTGGTGCCCGGCGCGGGTTTCCACGTCGTCCTGCAGGGCTCGTGCTGGGCGGTGCCGCCGGAGGGCGAACCCATGGCGCTCGGCGTAGGGGACGTGTTGTTCATGCCGCGCGGCGCCGACCACGATCTGGTCGACAGCCTGGACAGCGCGGTCACCGAGATGGCGCAACCCGGCGAGCCCCGGGAGGTCGTGGGGCCGGGCGTCCGGGCCGCGCTGCTGTGCGGCGCCTACGAACTCGGACGCAGCCGCAGCCACCCGATCCTCGACGAGTTGCCCGAATTCATCCACCTGTCCGCGCGTCCCGGACGGCATCCCGCGCTGCGCGGCGCCGTCGATCTGCTGGCCGCCGAGATCGCCGAGCCGCGCCCGGGCAGCGACGCGGCCGTGCCCGCGATACTGGAGACGTTGCTGCTGTTCATCCTGCGCGCCTGGTTCGATGAGCAGGCCGACGTGCAATCCTCCGGCTGGGCAGGGGCTTTCGCCGACCCCGCGGTCGCGACGGTGCTGCGGGCCGTGCACGAGGAGCCCGCGCGGGCATGGACCGTTTCCGACCTCAGCGACGTCGCCGGTGTCTCCCGCGCGACCCTCGCTCGCCGCTTCACCGCGACGGTCGGTGAACCGCCCCTGGCCTATGTCACTCGCTGGCGCATGCTGACCGCAGCCCGTCTGCTCCGCGACACCGACAGCAGCCTCGGCGCCGTGGCCCGCCGGGTCGGCTACGCCTCGGAATTCGCCTTCGCGAAGGCCTTCAAACGCGAATACGGCCTCGCGCCGGGCCAGTACCGCCGAGCGTCCGACAGCACGCCCCTGGTCGCGGTCTGATCCCGGCCGGAACCCGATGTCCGGCGTCGATCAGCCGCGCTCGGAATCGGATAGAGCGGCGGCCACCGCGAGGGGAGCAAGCTTTGGATGGCCACCGTGACGGCGATGCCGCCGAACGGGGGGTCGGGCTCGCCGGTATCGCTGAGCTCAGCTGAACGGCGAGCGGGGCCGCTGCTGGAGTTCACCGTCCACGTAGATGTCGACCTTCTCGTTGTAGAAGCAGACCAGCCCGGCGACTTTCTGGCTCTCCGGGAGCGGCGTGCGATAGCCCCACACGTAATCGGGATATTCCTTGCCTTCGACGCGGACGGTCCAGTAGTCGGCGGTGCCCTTGTACGGGCAGCTGGTGTGGGTGGCCGACGGGTACAGCAACTCCATGCGGACGTCGGTCATCGGCAGGTAATACCGGGCGGGCAATCCGGTTTCGAAAAGGATGCGCGGCGCGCGTGAGTCGGCGACGGTGACGCCGTCGATCTCCACCCGCACGTGCCGGGAGCTGGCCAGGATGTCCACGCGCGAGTACGGGTCGCGCGGATGGACGTAGATCGGTTCGTCTTCCTCGAACCACTCGTCCATCGCGCCCCACTCCAGCCGGACGAGGTCCCGCAACGCGGTGAGCGGTGAGTCGTGGTATCGCAACGCCGCCCCGCCGGCCGTCGTGCCGTCGACCATGACGTCGTAGACGGTCGCGTCACCGCGGCTGGGAGAGTGCGCGGTGGCTTCGCTCGGCTCGAGCTTCGCGCGCAGATCCGTGACCGGGAGATAATAGGTCGGATAGTGCGGGTTCTCCCACACCAGCACCGGCCGCACGCTGTCGGCCACCAAGTGCCCGCCCAGATAGACGCGCACACGCTTCTGGCTGGTCTCGACCCTGACGCGGCCCCGGTTCGCTTCGGTCATATCTGTCGACCGTACTCCTCGCAGCGGCCCGCGCCAGGGCCGTCGACCAGGCTTCGGCTCAGTCGCCGACGGTGATGGCCCGCGCTTCCTCGACGCTGTGCGGTGCGGGGTCGTGGTCGTCGATATGGGCGAGAGCCGCCCGTCCGGCCAGGAGCACGGCCACCGCCGCCGCCGTGCACGCCGCGCCGACCCAGAACGGCAGCGCGACGCTGTGCTCGCCCAGCTTGCCCGCGAGATAGGGAGCCGACGCGCCGCCCGCGAAGCGGACGAAGCTGTACGCCGCCGACGCGGTGGAACGCTCCACCGGCGCCGAGATCATCACGGCCTCGGTGATCAGCGTGTTGTTCACGCCGAGGAAAAGGCCCGCGAGCACCGTTCCGGCGATCAGCACCGGCTTGTGCTCGGCGAAGACCGCCATCACCGCCAGATCCGCCGCGAACAATCCCAGTGCGAGACCCATCATCGGCAGCGAACCGAATCGGCGCTGCAACCGGGGAGCCAGGAACACCGACGCGATCGCCAGCAGCACACCCCAGCCGCAGAAGATGAACCCGATCGCGTAGGTGCCCATGTCCAGGGGGAAGGGGGTGTAGGCGAGCACGGTGAAGAAGCCGAAGTTGTACAGCAGGGCGGTGACGCTCACGACCAGCAGCCCGCGGTGGCGTAGCGCGCGGAACGGCGCGGCGATCGAGGTGCGGTGCGTGGGTCTGGGTCCTTCCGGCAGCAGCACGACGATGCTGATCAGCGCGACGGCCATCAGCGCCGAGACGCCGAAGAACGGCCCGCGCCAGCTGATCCCGCCGAGCATGCCGCCGACCAGCGGACCGGTGGCGATGCCGATGCCCAGCGCCGCCTCGTACAGGATGATCGCGCGTGCCACGCCGCCGCTCGCCGCACCGACGATGGTGGCCAGCGCGGTGGCGATGAACAGCGCGTTGCCCAGGCCCCAGCCCGCGCGGAACCCGACGATCTGCGCCACCGTGTCCGACAGGCCGGCCAGCGCCGCGAACACGATGATGATCGTCAATCCGGCCAGCAGTGTCTTCTTGGCGCCGAAGCGGCTGGACACCACACCGGTGACCAGCATGGCCAAACCCGTCACCAGCATGTAGCTGGTGAACAGCAACGACACCTGGGAAGGGGAAGCGCGCAGCTGCTCGCCGATCGGTTTGAGAATGGGATCGACCAGGCCGATGCCCATGAACGCGATCACGCTCGCGAACGCGACCGCCCAGACGGCCTTCGGTTGCTTGGTGTTGTCCGCGACCGGGGCGCGGGTGGGAGCCACAGTACTCATCGATGTTCCCTCGAGATCGGATCGTGCTGTCGCGCAGCCTGTTTCAGGGCCTCCAGCAGGTCGTGCAATTCGGTGTCCAGCCGCATCAGGCGTTCGTCGTCGAAGCCGGGAAGGTGTCCGCCGATCGCGGTGGCGAATGCTCGGCGGAACTCGGCCAGCCGGGTCCGCCCGGCCGGGGCGAGTTCGACGATGACGGCCCGGAAGTCCTCCGGGTCCTTACGCCGGGTCGCGAAGCCTTCCGCGACCAGCTTGCCGATCAGCGCCGTTGCCGCCGGCTGTGAACATCGGTCGATCCTGGCGAATTCGCTGACCCGCAGCGCGCCGTGTTCGTCGAGCACCGCCAGTGCCCGCAACACGGCCCGCGGCAGCTCGTCGCCGCTGACCACCCCGGCCAGCCGAGTGAGCCTGCCCGCGGTGACGAGAAGGTCGACGACGATGTCATCCGCTGTATTCACCGAAGCCGGCTGCACAGGAATATTATTACATAGGCTAACTATCTATCGGTGGTGAGGTCGGCCACGGACTCGATCTCGAAGCGGCTCGCGCGGGAACGCTCCGGCGGCTTCTCGAGCCGTCTGGACGAGGTCTTGATGGCCGACCGTGGGCACGGCAGTCGACGGGCGGCGAGTCACCGGTGGGTACGGCAGCCCGCTCGCGGGGTCAGCCCGGGGTGATGTTGGCGTTTCGGTGGAAGACGTTGCCTGGGTCGTAGTGGGCCTTGATGCGGGCCAGCTTCGCGTATTTGGCGTCTCCGTAGGATTCGCGAACTCGGTCGCGGTTCCCGGCCGCCATGAAGTTCACATACCCGCCGCGATTGGAAGCCAAGGGGCTCAACGCCTCCCATGTCGTGCGCACCCATTCCCGGTCGACGGCGAGCGTCTCGGTGTCGGGAGCGATCGCGGTGATATTGCACCCATAATGCGGGGTGCGCGCGCCGCCGAACGCCGTGTCGTCCGCACCGACCGAGCTGAACGCGCCGCCGAGCGGAAAGATCGGCATGAACGACAGCGGGGCGGTCTTCTTGGGGGCGTTCTCGGTGAGGACCGCTATGACCTCGTTGGAGAAATCATCGAGGTCGAGCGCCTTTTCGTAGCCGTGGGCACCCCACGGCGCCGCGAGGTCGAGCATCTGCTGCAAAGCGGCATACGGGATCGGGGTCATGAGTTCGAACAGCGGCGGCAGTGCCTCCCGGATCGGCGCCACCGCGGCGACGTGCTCCTCTGCCGTGCCGAAGCCGACGACGATCAAGGCATGACCCGGTCGGCCGTGGTACCGCTCCGGAACGAAAGGCGCCGGCGGCGCCGACATCGCCAGCGCCAAAAGCGCTCCCGACCGGCGCGGCAACGTGGGGATGAACTCGCGGATGAGGCGCAATGCGTCGGTGCCGTCCGGCATGTCCCAGAAGAACAGGCCGAGGTGTACCTCCGGCCCGACGTGATGCAGGCGGTACTCGAATTCGGTGACCACTCCGAAATTGCCGCCACCACCGCGCAAGGCCCAGAACAGATCGGGATTCTCGCTCTCGGACGCCCGCACCACCTGGCCGTCGGCGAGGACCACCTGCGCCGAGACGACGTTGTCGGCCGCCAGCCCGGCCATGCGGGTCAGCCAGCCCATGCCGCCGCCGAGGGTGAGGCCGCCGACGCCGGTGTCGCTGATCACCCCGCCGGTCACCGCCAGCCCGTGCGCCTGGGTCGCGGCGTCCATGTCCGCCATCGTCGCGCCGCCGCCGACCCGGGCCCGCTCGGCCTCCGGGTCCACCACGACGCCCTTCAGTGCGCTGAGGTTGATCATCAGGCCGCCGTCACCGACCGCGGTCCCGCTGTAGGCATGCCCGCCGCCGCGCACGGATACCTCCAGCATCCGGTCCCTGCCGAAGGCCAACGCCGCGGCGACGTCACGGGAGGACAGGCATTGGGCTATCACCGCGGGATGCCGGTCGATGTCCGCGTTCCAGACGGCGCGGGCTCGGTCGTATCCGGCGTCCGCCGGGCCGTAGACCGGCCCGTCCATGGTGGACCGTAATGCCTCGAGATCGGAATTCACTGTTCGCGTCATGGCATCCTCCCGGCTGGTGGGCCCCGACGACTCGTTGGAAGACGAGCCGGTATCCCGACTCGCGACGGCACCGATCCCGACCCGCGGTGCCACTTGTAAACACGCGCCCCCCGATAGGCGACTGTGGCGCGTGTCACATCTTAGTTCATAGCGCCCAGCGCCGACAGCCTGTCAGGACAGGCGCACCGTCGGCCCGATCGATGCGCCGCTGCCCTCGGCTCGAGCCGGCTGCGTCACCGGCCGGTGCGGCGTGCCGAACAACTGTGCGTCCCCGTGGGCGCGCTTGAAGAACAGGTGCGCGTCGTGTTCCCAGGTGATCGCGATGCCACCGTGCAACTGGATGGTCTCGCCCGCGATGGCGGTGAGCGCCTCCGAGCAGTGCACGCGGGCGGCCCAGACGTCTTCGGCTGCCGCCGGACTGTTCGCCGCCACCGCCGCGGTGGCCGCCAGGGAGGCGGACCTGGCCGACTCCAGCAGCACGTACATGTCCGCCATGCGGTGCTTGAGGGCCTGGAAGCTGCCGATCGCCCGGCCGAACTGCACGCGAGACTTGGCGTAGTCCACCGTCATCTCGAGGCAGCGGTCCGCGGCGCCGACCTGTTCAGCGGCCAGTGCGGCCCAGGCGATGTCGCGCAGCCGGGCGACGGCCACGGCCGGATCGCCCGAGCCGAGCCGCCGCGCGGGCGCGCCCGCGAAGGAGATCTCGGCCAGTTTGCGGGTGGGGTCCATCGTGGGCGCGTGGCGCCGGGTGACGCCCGGGGCGGTGGGCTCGACCTCGAAGAGGCCGGTCGAGGTGACGACCACGAGGGTGTCCGCCGGCATCCCGTCGAGCACGTAGTGCGCGGTCCCGGTGAGGGCGCCGTCCGTCTCGTGCACGCCCGGCTCGTCCCAGCCGCGCTCGCCCGCCCAGCAGACCGCGATCGTGCGCGTACCCGCCGCGACCTCGGGCAGCAGCCGCGCGCATGCCACGGCGTCGCCCGACGCCAGCACGGCCTGCCCGCCGAGAACGGCCGACCCGAGCATGGGCACCCCGGCAAGCGTGCGGCCCAATTCGCCCACCACCAGCAGGGATTCGACCAGGCTCGCATCGAAGCCGCCGTACTGCTCGGGAATCGCCAGCGCGGCGACACCGATCTGCTCGCACAGCAGCCGCCACAGAGCCGGGTCGTAGCCGAGTTCGGTGTCCATCGCCGCGCGCACCGCGGTGGACCCGGCGTGCTTGGTCAGCAGCGCCCGGACCGAGGCGAGGAATTCCTGATGCTCGGCGGTGCTCATGCCGCGCCCTCCTTCGGGTTCACCGGTCTCGCGCCGGTACGCGGGCCGCGGGATCCGCCGCTCATGCGATGCCTCGCGCGGCGCGATCCCGGTCGGTCTCCTCGCGCAACGCTTGGGCGATCCGGGCACGGTGCAGATCGGCCGTGCCCCAAGCCGAACGCAGGGCGGTCACCTTGGTCAACCACAGCGAGAGGTCGTACTCGGCGGTGTAGCCGATCGCGCCGTGCACCTGGAGGGCGGCGCGGGCGGCGCGATAGGCCGCCTCACCGCAGGCGATCACCGCGGCCGAGACATCCCGCCCGCGAGTGGGTTCGGTCGTGGTCAGCGCTGCTCGGTAGAGCAGCGGTTCGGCCAGGTCCAACGCGATCAGCACGTCGGCGAGTTTCTGCTTCACGGCCTGGAACTCCCCGATCGGCTTGCCGAACTGCCTGCGCTGCTTGGCGTATTCGGTCGACGCGTGCAGCAGGGCCTTTCCGGCGCCGAGCAACTGCGCCGCACAGGCCAGCGCGCCGGCGTCGAAGCCCGCGGCCACGGCCGCGCGGACCTGCTCGCCCTCGGCGACGGTCTCGTCCGCGGCGACGGTGAACAGTCGGCGCGCGGGATCGACCGAGCGCACCGATCCCGCGCGATGTCCGGTGGCGAGCTGGTCGTCCGCGGCCAGCAGGACCACTCCGGCGGTGTCGGCGTCCAGCGCGACGTTGCTGTGACCGGATGAGGTGAAGGCGACGGTGCCCAGCGACGCCCCTTCCGCGAAGCCGGGCAGCCATCGCGCGGCCAGGCTCTGGTCCGGAAGCGCTTGCAGCAGGGCCGGGATCGCGGCGGCCGTCTCCACGAGGGGTCCCGGCACGGCCGCCCGGCCGATCTCCTGGAACGCCACGACCAGATCGATCGGTTCGGCGCCGATGCCGCCGTGCCGCTCGGCGACGGCCAAGCCGAGCACCCCGGCCTCGGCCAGCTGCCGGATCAGCGCACGACCGGGTCCGTTGTCCCCCGAGGCCCACGCGCGCACCGCGGCGGGCGCGCGGCCCGCTTCCAGCAGTTTGCGCAGGCTGACGCCGAAATCGAGTTGTTCGGGGCTGAGCGCGAATCTCATCGGCTGTTTCCTCTCGGTAATCCGAGCAGCCGCTCGGCGATGATGTTGCGCTGAATCTCGTTGGTGCCCGCGTAGATCGGGCCGGACAGCGCGAAGAGGTAACCGTCGGTCCACGGCCCGGAACGCTCCGCCGCCGCGCCGAGCACCTCGAGCGCGGTCTCGTGCATGGCGATGTCCAGCTCGGACCAGAACACCTTGGTGATCGAGGATTCCGCGCCCAGCTTGCCGCCCTCGTTCAGCCGGGTGACCGTGCCGAACGTGTGCAGCCGGTAGGCCTCGCTGCCGATCCAGGCGTCCACCACCGCGTCGCGCTGCGCGGTGTTGTCCTGCGCGCCGGCCTCGCGCCACAGATCGATCAGCCGCTGCGCGGTGGCGCTGAACCGGCCGGGACTGCGCAGCGAGAGGCCGCGTTCGTTGCTGGAGGTGCTCATCGCCACCCGCCAGCCCTCACCGGGTGCGCCGATCACGTCACGGTCGGGCACGAACACGTCGTCGAGGAAGATCTCCGCGAAGCCGGGTTCGCCGTCCAGTTGCGGGATCGGGCGCACCGACACGCCATCGGCGGTCAGCGGGAACATGACGTAGGTGAGGCCCTTGTGCCGCTCGGCCTCGGGGTCGCTGCGAAACAGTCCGAACGCCCAGTCCGCGAAGGCGGCGCGCGAACTCCACGTCTTCTGGCCGTTCAGCAACCAGCCGCCGGGCGTGCGCCGCGCCGTCGAGCGGATACCGGCGAGGTCGCTGCCCGCTTCCGGCTCCGACCACGCCTGTGCCCAGATGTCGTCGCCGCGCGCCATCCGCGGCATGATCCGCTCCAACTGTTCCGGCGTGCCGTGTTCGAAGAGCGTCGGCGCCAGCAGGAATATGCCGTTCTGGCTGACCCGCCCCGGCGCGCCCGCCGCGTAGTACTCCTGCTCGAACAGCACCCAGTCCAGCAGTGTGGCGTCGCGCCCGCCGAACTCCTCCGGCCAGGCGACCACAGAGAGCCGCGCGTCGGCGAGGGTTCGCTCCCAGGAGCGGTGCGCCTCGAAGCCCGCCTTCGTGTCCATGGAAGGCAGTGGTTTCGAGGGTTTGCCGGCGGCCAGGAAATCGCGGACCTCCCGCTGGAATTCCTGACTCGCCTGGTCGAGATCCAGATCCACTACGCCGTTCCGTTCTGTTCTGCGGTGCTCGCGGAAGCCTTCATCGACTTGGCGTTCATGCCGCCGAGTGAGTCGGCGCCGACTTCGGCGTTGTGCGCGTGCGCGAAGTGGTGCAGGCCGAAGACCGAGTCCATGCCCGACCGCATGCCCATCAGGTCCTCGGCCTGGTTGACCGCCTTCTTCGTCAGCGCGAGACCGAATTGCGGCATCGCGGCTATCTTCTCGGCCAGCGCCAAGGTCTCGGTCTCCAGTTCGGCGCGCGGAACGACCCGGTTGACCATGCCCCATTCCTTGGCCTGCGCCGCGCCGAACCGGTCGCCGGTGAACAGGAACTCCTTGGCCGCGCGCGGCCCCATCACCCACGGGTGCGCGAAGTACTCCACGCCCGGAATGCCCATCCGGACCACGGGATCGGAGAAGAACGCGTCATCGGAGGCGATGATCAGATCGCACACCCAGGCCAGCATGAGCCCGCCCGCGATGCACGCGCCCTGCACCATGGCGATGGTCGGTTTGGGGATCTCCCGCCAGCGCCTGCACATACCGAGGTAGACCTCGAGCTCGCGGGCGAAGCGCTGATCGCCTCCGGCCCGGTCCACGTGGTCCCACCACAGCGCCGCCTTGTTCTGGTATCGCACGTGGTGGTCGCGGCCGGGCGTGCCGATATCGTGCCCGGCGCTGAAGTGCTTTCCGTTGCCCGCCAGCACGATCACGCCGACCTCGGCATCCTCCACGGCGCGCTCGAAGGCGGCGTCGAGCGCGTAGGTCATCACGGAGTTCTGCGCGTTGCGGTAGTCCGGCCGGTTCAGCGTGACGATCGCGACGCGACCGCGCCGCTCGTAGGTGACGACCGAACCTTCGTCCGGGATCGCCGGACCCTGGTCCGGGGTTGCCGGTTCCGACATTACGACTTCTCCTCACGTAGTTGGCGCTTGAGCACTTTCCCGGCGGCGCTGTAGGGCAGCTGGTCGCGGAATTCGATGAACCGCGGCACCTTGAAATTGGCCAGCACGGTGCCGGCGTGGGCGAGCACCTGTTCTTCGGTGAGTGCCGAGCCGGGTTTGCGCACCACGTATGCCTTGCCCACCTCACCCATCCTGGTATCGGGCACGCCGATCACCGCGGACTCGGCCACGCCGTCCAGCCGGGCCAGCGCCTGTTCGACCTCGGCGGGGTAGACGTTGAAGCCGCCGCAGATGTACATGTCCTTGAGCCGGTCGGTGATCTTCAGGTACCCGCGGTCGTCGACCGTGCCGATGTCGCCGGTGTGCAGCCAGCCGTCGGCGTCGATCGTCTCCGCGGTGCTGTCCGGGTCGTCCAGGTAACCGAGCATCACGTTCGGTCCGCGCAGCAGCACCTCACCCGCCGCGCCGATGCGCAGTTCGAAATCCGCGATCGGCCTGCCGCAGGTGTTGGCGATGGTCGCGGCGTCGTCGTCGACGCGGCACATGGTGCCGAATCCCGCGCTCTCGGACAGGCCGTAGGCGGTGATGACGACGTCGAACGCCAACACCGAGCGCATCCGCTCGATCAGCACCACCGGTACCGTCGCCGCGCCGGTGACGGCCACCCGCAGCGAGCTCAGATCGAATTCGGCGCGCCGCGGGAAATCCAGGATCGTCTGGTAGATGGTCGGCGGACCGGGCAGCACGGTGACCTGCTCGGCGCCGATCAGCCGCATCGTCTCCGGCACGTCGAAAGTGGCCTGCGGGATGATCGTGGCGCCGGTGACCAGGCAGGCGAGGATGCCGGCTTTATAACCGAAGTTGTGGAAGAACGGGTTCACCACCAGGTACCGGTCGTCCCCGCGCAAGGTGGCGCACTCGGCCCAGGCGCGCACCACCGACAGCGCCTGCCGGTGAGCGACCAGGGTGCCCTTGCTGCGGCCGGTGGTACCGGAGGTGAACAGGATGTCGGAAAGGTCCTCCGGGCGGACCGACTCGGCGCGTTCCTCTGCTTCCGCCACCGTGACCTGGGCGGCCACCGTCGCGAGTTCCGACCAGTCGAGCGCGGCGATATCGGTGTTCTCCGTGCCCGGCTCGACCGGGATCACCACCACCGTGTCGATTGCCAGATCGGGGGCCGCGGTCCGCAACTCGGCGAGCCGCTCGCGACCCAGGAAAGGCCCCGCGATGAACAGCGCCTTCGCGTGCACGCGCCCGAGCACGTCGGCGGCCTCCTCGGCCACGTAGCGGGTGTTCAGCGGCACCAGTGCCGCACCGGCGTAGTGCGCGGCCAACGCGGCGACCACCCAGTGGTGGGTGTTGGGCGCCCACATGGCCACGCGGTCGCCCGCCCGCACGCCGCGCGCGATGAGCGCCCGCGCCACTTCCTGGACCGCCGTGAGCAACTGCGTCCAGTCCAGCCGGACCGTGCCGTCGGCGATCGCGGGAGCGTCGCCGAAGGTCCGGGCGGCGTTGTGCAGTGCCATCGGTGTCGTCTGTGCAGGGGTTGTCACGGTTGTCCTCACCGTCCGCGAGTCACTTATGCGTGGACTCTACAAAGCAAGTGCTTGGTAGGTTATCCTACCGGCGTGGGTGCGATCCAGACCTCAGAATCCGACACCGCCGCGCCGGACGGGCGGCTTTCCGCTGCGCAGGACGAGCGATTCGCCGCCGAAGTGCGCGATTGGCTGGAGGAGAACCTCGGCGGCGAATTCCGCGAACTGCGCGGCCTCGGCGGTCCCGGCCGTGAACACGAGGCGTTCGACGAACGCCTGGCCTGGGATCGGCACTTGGCCGCGGCCGGATGGACCTGCCTGGGCTGGCCGAAGGAGTACGGCGGCCGCGCGGCCACGGTGCGCCAGCAGGTGATCTTCCACGAGGAATACGCCAAGGCGAACGCGCCCGCGCGGGTTTCGCACGTCGGCGAGGAACTGCTCGGCCCGACGCTGCTCGCCTTCGGCACCGAGGCGCAGAAGGACCGGTTCCTGCCCGGCATCCGCACGGTCGGTGAACTGTGGTGCCAGGGCTATTCCGAACCTGGCGCGGGCTCGGACCTGGCCGCGATCAGCACCGCCGCGCACCTGGACGGCGACGAGTGGTCTATCAACGGGCAGAAGATCTGGACCTCGCTGGCCCACGTCGCGGACTGGTGCTTCGTCGTTGCCCGCACCGAACGCGGTTCCACCAGGCACAAGGGCCTGTCCTACCTGCTGGTTCCGATGAAGCAGTCCGGCGTCGACGTACGCCCGATCATCCAGTTGACCGGTACCTCGGAGTTCAACGAAGTCTTCTTCGACAACGCCCGCACCGCCGCCGACCTGGTGGTCGGCGAGCCGGGCGACGGGTGGCGCATCGCCATGGGCACGCTCACCTTCGAGCGCGGCATCTCCACCTTGGGTCAGCAGATCCGGTTCGCCCGGGAGCTGGCCGACATCGAGGCCTTGGCCCGCCGCACCGGCGCGGCCGACGACCCGCTGATCGCCGACCGCATCGACCGGGCCTGGGTCGGGTTGCGGGTGCTGCGCGCACACGCCATGCGCACCATGGAGGGCGCGGGCGTCGACGACGGCGCGGGCCAGGCCTCGGTCGCGAAACTGCTCTGGGCCAATTGGCATCGCGGCCTGGGTGAGTTGGCCATGGCCGTGCTCGGTGCGCGCGGCCTGGTGGCGGGCGAGGACGATCTCGACGAATGGCAGCGGCTGTATCTGTTCACCCGCGCCGACACCATCTACGGAGGTTCGAACGAAGTGCAGCGCAACATCATCGCCGAGCGGGTGCTCGGCCTGCCGCGCGAGGCCCGTCCGTGACGGGCCCGCTGTCGGTCGCCCCCACGCCCGCTCCCGGGCACGGTCTGCTGACCGGCCGCACCGCGGTGATCACCGCGGCCGCGGGCACCGGCATCGGCTCGGCCACCGCGCGCAGACTGCTGGCCGAGGGTGCGGACGTGGTGGTCTCCGACTGGCACGAGCGGCGTCTGGCGGAGACCACCACCGAGCTGGCCGCCGAGTTCCCGGACCGCAGGGTCGCCTCGATCGCCTGCGACGTACAGAGCACCGAACAGGTGAACGCGCTGGTGCGCGGCGCCGTCGAGGCCATCGGCCGGATCGACATCATGGTCAACAACGCGGGGCTCGGTGGCGAGACGCCGGTGGTCGACATGACCGACGAGCAGTGGGAGCGAGTTCTCGACATCACCCTCAACGGCACCTTCCGCTGCACCCGCGCCGCGCTCGGCTACTTCCGCGACGCGGGCCACGGCGGCGTGATCGTGAACAACGCCAGCGTGCTGGGCTGGCGCGCGCAGCACGGCCAGGCGCACTACGCCGCGGCCAAGGCGGGCGTGATGGCGTTGACCAGGTGTAGTGCGATCGAGGCCGCCGATCTCGGCGTCCGGATCAACGCGGTGGCCCCGAGCATCGCCAGGCACGCTTTCCTGGACAAGGTCAGCTCGACCGAGCTGCTGGACCGGCTGTCGGAGCGGGAAGCGTTCGGCCGCGCGGCCGAGCCGTGGGAGGTCGCCGCGACGATCGCCATGCTGGCCAGTGACTACACCACCTACCTGACCGGCGAGGTGGTCTCGATCAGTAGTCAACGCGCCTGAGCCAGGCCCCTCCCGAGCTCGTCCGCTCCGTCGCGGGCGGACGAGCACACCCGGCGACCGTCGAGCACCCGCTTGTCCGGCACGTCGGGGGAGACCTCGCGCGCCGTATTGCGATCGCCTTCTCGCATTGGTCGTCCCGCACAAAATGGGCGGCTGATCAGCTGGAAAAGGGCGAGCAGGAGGGCGCGCAGATGTGCCATGCTGGATGCGATCGGATCCGCGCTCTCCAAGGGGGCGATGGCTATGGGCCTGGATCGCCCACCTGCCCGCGAACAACTGGAACTCGACTTGGTGCGCGACGTCGTGCTGGCGAGGCGACGATTGGACAGCCTCGTGCTATCTGCGCTCACCCTGGGTGCCGAGCTCATCGAGCACACCTCCGAACGTGCGGTCGCGACGGCCGCCGCGCGCATTCTCGAGCAGCACGCCGTCGATGAGGGGGAGGTCGCCCGCGACCCGCGCGGCGCGCTGCGCGCCGATCTGGCGCGTGACCACGAGCGTGCCCGGCGCATCGGCCTCAGCTCCGAGGGCGCCGAGACCGAACAGCAGCGGCGCAGGCAGCGTCAGATGGCTCTGCTGTGCGAGGTGCGCGCCGACCTGCTCGCGGTGATCGCCAAATGCCGGGAATTCCGCTTCGACCGGGTGACGTTCGCCGACGAGATCGCACAGGGCCTGTGTGCCGCCACCGACAAGCTGGTGATCGGCGCCGACATGGACACCTACCACGCCTGGCAGCGCGGCATGGTGCTCAAGCTGAGCGAGGAACCGGTGCGGGGCGGCCCGCCGCGGGTGATGGCCACGGTGGACGCCGGTCCGGACCGCGGTCAGCTCACCGTGGAGTGGGATAGCTGCGAACGTCGTCTCGCGCTCGTCGCGCGGATGGCGCGGGCTGGCGTCTCGCCCGTGGTCATCTGCGATCGCCTGCTCGCCGACCTCTCGGTTTCCTCGCCGCTGCGCTATTCGGAGCGTTGAGCAGGAGGACTCGACCCAAGCAAATGCTTGGTTGTATCATGGGCCGTGTGACCGCACCAGACGCCTCGAAATCAGCACGGCGCAGCGAGTTGCTCGCCATGGCGGCCGAACTGTTCGCCGAGCGGGGATTACGCGCCACCACAGTGCGTGACATCGCCGACGCGGCCGGAATCCTATCGGGGAGCCTCTATCACCATTTCGATTCCAAAGAGTCGATGGTGGACGAGATCCTGCGCGGCTTCTTGGACGACCTGTTCGGCCGCTACCGCGAGATCGTCGCCTCCGGCCTGAGTTCGCGAGACACCTTGGAAGCTCTGGTGCTCGCGTCCTACGAGTCGTTCGACCGGTCGCACGCGGCGGTGGCGATCTACCAAGCCGAGGCGAAGCGGCTGCGCGCCTCGGAACGGTTCACCTACATCGCCGACTACAACCGCGAATTCCGCGAGCTGTGGCACCGGGTGCTGACCAACGGCGTCCAGGACGGCAGCTTCCGGCCGGAGCTCGACGTCGAACTGGCCTACCGGTTCCTGCGTGACACGGTCTGGGTCGCGGTGCGGTGGTACCGGCCGGGTGGGCCCATCACCGTCGAGAACCTCGCAAAGCAGTACCTGACCATCGTGCTCGACGGGCTCACCGTCCCCGGGCGCATCACGTAGGAGTCCTTACATGTCAGCACCTTCCGCGCCTCGCCGTCCGTATGCCCCGCTGCGGGACGCCTACGTGGTCGATGCGGTACGCACCCCGGTCGGCAAGCGCGGCGGCGCGCTGGCGGGCGTGCATCCGGCCGATCTGGGCGCGGCCGCCTTGCGCGGTCTCTTGGACCGCAGTCCGATCGATCCGGGCGCCGTGGACGATGTCATCGTCGGTTGCGTCGACAACGTCGGTCCGCAGGCGGGCAACATCGGTCGCACCATGTGGCTGACCGCCGGGTATCCCGAAGAGGTTCCCGGCGTCACGGTGGACCGGCAATGTGGATCCAGCCAGCAGGCCATCAATTTCGGCGCGCAGGCCATCATGAGCGGCACCGCCGAGGTGATCGTCGCGGGCGGCGTGCAGAACATGAGCGCTATCCCCATCTCCGCCGCCATGCTCGCGGGCAAGGAGTACGGCTTCGACTCGCCCTTCGTCGGAGCCCAAGGCTGGGACCACCGCTACGGCACCGGCGAGGTGACGCAGTTCCGCGCGGCACAGCTGATCGCCGAGAAGTGGGGCATCAGCCGGGAAGAAATGGAGCGCTGGGCGCTGCGCAGCCACGACCGGGCCCGCGACGCGATCAAGAACGGCCGCTTCGACAACGAGATCGTGCCGGTCGGCGACTTCTGGATCGACCAGGGGCCGCGCGAGACCAGCCTGGAGAAGATGGCTTCGCTGCCGCCGCTGGCCGAGGGCAGCCCGCTGACCGCCGCCGTGGCCAGCCAGATCTCCGACGGCGCCAGCGCCACCCTGCTCGCTTCGGAGTGGGCGGTCGAGGAGTACGGCCTGACGCCGCGAGCGCGCATCCATCATGTGAGCGCGCGCGGAGCTGACCCGATCTTCATGCTCACCGCACCCATTCCGGCGACCAAGTGGGCGCTGGAGAAGACCGGTCTGACCATCGACGACATCGACGTGATCGAGATCAACGAGGCGTTCGCGCCGGTGGTGCTGGCCTGGTTGAAGGAGACCGGCGCCGACCCGGAGAAGGTCAATGTCAACGGCGGCGCGATCGCCCTCGGGCACCCCCTGGGAGCCACCGGCGCAAAGCTTTTCGCGACGCTGCTCAACGAGCTCGAGCGGATCGAGGGCCGCTACGGCCTGCTCACCATCTGCGAGGGCGGCGGCACGGCCAACGCGACCATCATCGAGCGCCTGCCCCGCTGATCTGCGACGAGCGGCACGTTCGGCGAGATCTAGTCGCCGAACGTGCCGCTCGGCACGCATCGTCTCTACAACGCCGCAGCCGGGGCCGGGGTCCAGTCGGACTGCACCTCGTGGTCCGACTGTCTCTATGACGAACCGTCGTTGATGGGGTTGCGGCTCGCGGAGTTCCCGGAGGAGTCGGGTTCTTCGTCGCTGCGGGCGGCGGGCTTACTCTCGCCGCCTTCGCCTTTACCTTTTCCCTTGCCTTTACCTTTTCCCTTCCCCTTCCCCTTTCCTTTTCCCTTGCCTTCGCCTTCGTCGGCGTTACTCGCGTCGGAGGGCGGTCCCTGCGTTTCATCCTGTGCCAGATACGCGACCGGCCCGCCGCCACTCGTCTCGCTCGCGGCGGGTTGCGCGACGAGTCCCACGGTCAACGCGCCCGTGGCGACCGCCGCTACCGTCACGGCGATTCGAACGGATGACTTTCCCACTACCAAACCTCCCTGGTGATCGGTTTCGTTGGTGGAGCAGCGCGAAGTTAGCACCGGCGCGAGCGGGGTTTCTCGGGCTCGCCGCGCCCTGATCGCCGTCGTGACAAGGTCGACATTCCGCCGTGACGCACACCCGATTTGTTCGGAAAGTTCTTATTGCTGCGACCGGAGATATTCGTCGTGTTCGCGGTCTTCTCGGTAGTAGCGCTGGGTCAGCACGGCGAGACGGTTGATCTCGGCTGCCATGGCGGCGGGTTCGAGGGGCTTGGCGATGATGGGATCGCCGGTCTTGACGTAGTAGCGGCCGTCGGCGTAGTCCATCCACCAGAACCCGCGTCCGAAACCCGGGCGGGCATCGACGGCGGAGCCCGCGACTACGGTGACCTCACCGAGGCCGAGGCGTTCGCGTTTGAAGATCCGGTCCAACTGCGCGACGATGCCGATCTCATACGGCTTGCGGACCGGCCGCTCCCGGTCGGCGCTCACTTCTTCCCGGCGCACCTCGATCGGTGGGTGCGTGCCCGCCGGCATCTTGGGCAGCGCGGCAACCGCTTTGGCGGCGACTCGTCGCGCGGCGCAATAACTCACGATCACGTCGCCGCCGGTGTCCGGCGCTGTACCGGGAAGCTGGACCAGAGTGGCGCCGATGCTCCCACGCACGGCCCCGTGGAAACGGAAGACGATCGACATGTCGGGGCCACCCATCCCTTTGGACTCGACGCGGACCTCCGGTTCCAGTAATACGTCGAGTGCCCGTTCCAGGTCGACTGCGTATCGGCCGAGTAGCGCGTCGACCGCCGCCTCGCGTTGACGCTTCAGGTCGGCGAAATCCATCTCTTCCGGTCGGAATCGCAGCGGGTAGGGCAGGCGGTCTCGACCGTAGGCGGCCCAGAGGATCTCGAATTCCTGCCCGGTGAATCGCCAGTCAGCCATTCGGGTTGTCTCCACCGATGACCGGAGGAACCGATTTCGGCAAGGAGTCCAGACCGGTGAGTTCCTCGCCGTTGTGCTGATTGATCAGGTAGTCCTTGACTCCCGAGGTCTCCCGCTCGTCGTCCTTGCCGCGAGCCGCCATACCCGGTGCGATGCCGGACGTGCCTGCCGCGCCGGCTCGAGCCGCCGGGTGGCCCGTTGCCGTGGCGGCCGGAACCACACTCGGCTGCTGCGGACCGGCCGGGACATTGCGGCCCGGTGCAGGAGTGCCGGTGGTATTCGGCGTGCCGGGAGCGCTGGGGGTGGTGGGACGCGGGGGAGTGTTCGGGCGAGTCGTGCCGGGTCTGCCTGGGGCCGTCGGGGTCGCGGTGTTGAGGGCCGGAGTCGGTGTATTGGTGTTGTTCGATGTGGTCGACGGTGGGTTCGAGGTGGTGTGCTGCACGCTCGTCGGCTGGTCCACACCCGCCGGGGTGACCGCGTGCGGAGTGGTGGCGGCCGGGCCGGTCTCGGCCGATTGCTGCTGGTCGCCGTCGGACTGTTCGGTGGACTCCGGTTGCGCACCTTCGGAACTGTCGGAAGCGGAGGTTGCCTGTACTCCAGCGGAATTCGATGTAGCTGATGATGACGTACCCGGCTGCGGCTCGGGATCCGCCACGATCTGCGGAGCTGTCGGAAGGACGGGCACGCCATGGTCGGTCTGAGTGGCCACTTGCCCGTACACCGTGCGCAGGATCCGCCGCGCCTCCTGCGTGGCTTCCTCCTCGGTGTAATCGCCCGCCTTCATGACGCCGTCCTGGGGCAATGTCTTACCCGTCAGTTCTGGGCGTTCGGTGGCCTGCGGCATCAACGCCTGCGTCTGCTCGAGACCGGTATGCATCTCGGACAGCTTGAAACTCACCAGGGCAGCGGCATCGGCCAGAGTCTCCGACTGGTTCCGGTAGTTCGTGACCGCGTCAGCGGCTGCCTTGCCGGATTGCCCCGTCCACCCCGGATTGGTGCCGTCGCCGGTCACGGTGCGGCCGAACTGCTCGTTGAACGCCTGAATCGCACCGGTCAGATTCATCCCGATGTTCAGCCACGCCTCGGACGCCTCCCGCACCGTCCCCGGCCGCATCGCGTTCACGGCATCGACCATCTGCGCCAACGTCATACTGTCGTAGTTGTCCGGCCCCGGAATCCGCGGCGGCTCGTATTCCCCCTCAAACGACGAACCCAACCGGCTGGTGAAGTCGTAGATCGTGTCGCGCTCCCGATTCCACTGCTCCTGCGCGGCGATGATCCGATCGCGGTACTCCTCGTAGGTCATGGGGTGGCGTCCAAACCGGTGAACTGGTCAGCTCTGGACTGGTCCAGCTCCACGAAGTTCGCGATGGCTTTGGCGACAACTTCTTTCGCGATCTTCACCGCGTCGATGTGTTGCATGAGGAGGGCGTCCAAGGATTGAGCTGTTCCGGTCGCCTTCAGGCTGAATTTTTCTTCGAGTGCCTGACCTGACGGAAGTGTGCCGAATCCGGATACGCGCCGCACGTATGCGGCCGACTCCAAGATTCCGTCGAGCTTGTGGAGGTAGTCGTCGCAGACCTTGTCCAGACCCTTGCCGATCTCCGGGTGCAAAGTGAGTTCACCCGCGTTGGCTGAGTTGAGCAGTCCCCGCCACTCGGCTGGATTCACGCCGAAGTTCACAGCTCCTCCTCAACTTCCCGGCAGGTACTCGACCAGATCTTGTGCGTGGTCACGTGCCTGCACGCACGGATCTCCTTGCTTGCCCACCGAATAGCGAGTCGTCACGTAGAACATGACCGTCCCGCGCGGAACCTCCACTGCTACCGTGCAATTGAGACGTTGCGCATCGCCGACATCCAAGAACTGGACGGCATGGAGCGTGCCCACCGTCAGCGGCGAGAAGGCCTCGAAGTCGGAGCGTTTCCGGATGTCGTCCATTGTTGGGGTTCCGGAAAGGACACCAAGGCTGTACCAACGCGCTGTCGCTCGCCAGCTGCACACCTTCCACCCGGTGAAATCGACGCCTGCGACATCCTTCGTCTTGGCGGCCGCGTCGAGGCCGGTCCCGGAGACGGCGGATTCCGGAAGGTCGCATGGGTCCCACAGCGCAGCGTCCGCGTCGGTCGACTTCGGAGCGACGGGTGCTGACGTCCCCTCGTTTGACGTCGTGGTTGTGGAACCATCGGTGGAGTCCCCGCACCCAGCCAGCACGACCACTGCACCGACCGCGAGCGCGGCACCGCGCAGAACCTTCCCCCAGCTCGTCATCGGTTCCTCACCGCCGGTGCCGTACCGCATCGACGAGGGCCGGACCGGCTTCTCCGCCCCCTGCAAGCTGAGATCGACGCTACTGGCCCCGTCCCCATGGTTGCAACCAGTTCGGTGCTGATTCGTTGGGGGGTTCAGTGGTTCAAAAGCAGCTACAGCGGCACCCATTCCGATTGCGTCGAAGTCGCTTTCCTGGTCGGAGACCACGTCGGCGTGCGGGGCTCCAAGAACCCGACCGGTTCCGCGCTCGTCTTCACCACCGGTGGGTGGGAGGCGTTCACGGTGGACTTGCACGCTGGGGAGTTCAGGCGAACAGAGGCCTGAGCGTGCCACGCGTGAATGTGGTTGATCAACGATCCCCCGGAACCCATACGGCTCCGGGGCGATCGGCTTCTGTCGAGAGTTGGCTCGGGGCTCAGCTCACGGCACCGCGGTGAACAGTTCATAGCTGTGCCCATTGGGATCGCGCACATAGACTCCTCGACCTCCGCCGAGGTGATTGATCTGCCGGTCCCATCCGTACTCCGGGCCGGACCCGTAGTCGACGCCCGCCCATTCCGATAGGCGTTCCAACACCGCGTCGAAGGTTTCCTCATCGACCAGGAACGCGTAGTGGCCGGGCTCGACCTGCCCGCGTTGATCGAAGTCGAAGGTCAGGTCTTCGTTGACCCGCACCGGCGCGAACGGCCCCGCCGGAGCCGCCACCTCCAGCCCCAGTAACTCGGCGAAGAAACTCGCGGCCACCTGTTTGTCGGCCGCGGGGACGATCGTGTGATTCAGGACGATGGACACGGTGCCCTCCGTTCATTTGCATGCGATACGCACACAAATATATGTGCGCATCGCACGTAATGTCGAGCCATGTCCGCACCCGAGTGCTGGTAGGTTGGCGGCCGTGAACCGCTCCAGCGCCGACGTTTCCGAGATCGACGGCGGACCCGCGCTCTTTCGACTGGTCCGTTTCTGGTCCCGCCGCTGGATCAATCAAGCGCTGACCGGCGTACCGGCGGAACCGGACCACGACATGCGCCAGGCTCAACACGTCCAAGTCGTCGAAGCCGTGGCGGCCGCGCTGCGCACCGCCGAGGAAGCCACCGTCACCACCGTCGCCACCCAACTCGGCCTCGACCATTCCGGAGCCAGCCGCATGGTCCGCGACGCCGTCACATCCGGCTACCTGACCCGCACCGATTCCGCCCACGACCGCCGCCGCGTAGTCCTGAGCCTCACCGACGACGGCAACGACCTCCTCACCGCCTCCCACGACTGGCAACGCCGCTGCTTCGACCGACTCACCGCCACTTGGAGCCCCCGCGACCGCCGTCAATTCGCCACCTACCTGCAACGCCTGGCCGACGAGGCAACCACCTGAATTCTGGCCGTCTCGCGTAATCGGATGCGACCTGTCAGTCGCGATCGCCCATGTCCGCCGCCGGCGAACCGTTTGGGCGGCGCGTTGGCGCCGGCGATCAGTCGTGCATTGAACTTCGCGCGAACCCCGGCTGGTAGCGCCCGAAGGGCACCGAAGAGTAACTGCTCGGCACTGCCGGTCCGGGTTCGGCGGGCTCGAGGTCGCGTCAGGGCTCCGTTCGGCCCTGACGGCCGTACCTGTCGTCGAACCTGACGATGTCCTCGCGCCAGCCGTGGTCGGCTGTAGACGCTTCGAGCATGACCACGTCGGTTATCGCGGTCACCCGGTGCACTGCCCCGGCCGGGATGTGGATGACGTCGTCCGGGCCGAGTTACTCGCTGGTGAGCTCGGTCTCGGTGCGGCCGTAATCGACCCGCGCCTTGCCGGAGAGCACGAAGATCGTCTCCTCTTTCCGCAGGTGCTTCTGCAGGCTCAACGCGTGCCCGCTGCGCACATGCAAGACCTTCCCGACGTATTTGCCATCGACGACGGCGAATATCGACTCGTGGCCCCACGGCTTGTCCTGACGTTGCGCCTGGAAGATCCTCGCCTGCGCGGCGCTGGAGGTCGTCTCTGTCATCGCGGCTCTCCATGGTCTGCAGCGGCTGTTCGGTCGGCGGCCCCAAGGATATCGGCGCACGGACTCTTCCCGCTGTCGAGCCACGACACCGCGACACAGTTACCGGGACGACCTACCGCGTCGAACAATCCGATCAGTAGTCCAGCGCGGCGACCGCTTCAGGACTTCACTGGTCGGTCGTATAGGTGCCGATCAGCTGTCCGTCGCCGAGGCTCGCGTCGACTATCGCGGATCGCGCCTCGTCCGGTGGGGTGTCCGCGGCCACCTGTACGGGGCGAGAGAGTGCGTACACGATGAATCGGTAGTGGTGGACGCCGGTACCGGCGGGTGGGCACGGTCCGAAGTATTCGGCACGGTTCGCGCTGTTCAGGCTGACCAGCCCGCCCGCCGGGGTCTGCCCCTCGTCGGTAGACGTGGTGGTCGGCGGGATATTGCTGACCACCCAGTGGGTGAACAGGCCGCTGGGGGCGTCCGGGTCGTCCACGATCAGCGCCAGGTCGGCGGCTTGTGGGGGAGCTGTCCAGGTCAGCGGCGGCGGCTCGTTTCTGCCATTGCAGGTGTAGACCACCGGGATCGGGTCGCCATTGTCGAAAGCGGAACTACGCACGGAGATTTCGTTCGTCGCGGGCATCGCGGCCTCCGCTCGAGTGGAGGGGACAGTGATCGAGTCCGGTGATTCACCTGTCTCGACCCGAGCGGGACGAACCGGCGCACGACGGCGACGGATACCAGGCGAACCCGGTATGTCGTTGTCAGTCCAGCGTAGGCCGCTGCATGCGAACCTCCAAGCCAGGTGGCGACATGCCGTTATCGACGGCCGCGGACGAACCGACGCCACCGACTGAGTTGGGTCCCGCCAGTCGAGGCTCCGGTCGCGCGCCCCTGACTCCTGGGCGCGGTCGTCCCGATGCAGTGGTCCGTTCCATATCGATAACGGCGGCCGCGGTCTGGACCGGCCGCCGCTCCTCAGTCGGACCCGGCCGCCGCCGGGTGCGGGTCGCCTGCGAGCGCCGAGATCGTCTCGATCCGCGCCACCGCCTCGGTGACGATCCGCTCGATCAGCTCCTTGCACGTGGGCAAGTCATCGATGATGCCGGTGACCTGCCCCGCGGCGAGCACACCCGCCTCGGTGTTGCCCTCGACCAATCCGGCGCGCAGCAGCATCGGCGTGTTCGCGGCCATCACGACCTGGGACCAGCTGAGGTCTTTGGTCTTCCGCATGGCCAGGCCGTCGCGGATCATGGTGGACCACTTCATGCCGGTCATACTCTTGAACCGGGCAGCGTTCCCGACGGCGGCGGTGAGCCCGCGCCAGCGCCCCGAATGTTCCAGCCGCTGCACCAGTTCGGTGTTCAGCACGCGGTGCGGCATGCCGTCGACCTTGAGCGACACCACCGTGTCCTGGAGCTGTCGTTGCAGGTACTCCCGCTTGACGGCGTCGGGAACGGTGCTCTCCTGGGTGAGCAGGAACCGTGTCCCCATCGCGACACCGGAGGCGCCGTAGGCGAGGGCGGCGGCAAGGCCGCGTCCGTCGAAGAATCCGCCCGCCGCGACCACCGGAATGTCCACCGCGTCCAGCACCGAGGGCAGCAGCAGGGTGGTGGCCACCGGGCCGGTGTGCCCGCCGCCCTCGCCGCCCTGCACGATCACCGCGTCCGCGCCCCAGGACGCGACTTTTACCGCGTGCTTGGCCGCGCCGATGGACGGGATGACCACCACGCCCGCGTCTTTCAGCTTCGCGATCAGGTCCTGCTTGGGGGCGAGCGCGAACGACGCGACCGCCACTTTCTCCCGGATCAGCAGGTCGATGCGCTCAGGGGCGTCCGCGGCGTCGGCGCGGATGTTCACCCCGAACGGTTTCGCGGTGTGCGCTTTGGTCTTCGCGATGGCCGCTTCCAGCTCCGCGAAAGTCATGGTCGCCGAAGCGAGAATGCCGAGGCCGCCCGCCTCGGCCGTGGCCGACACCAGGCTCGGGCCCGCGACCCAGCCCATGCCGGTCTGCACGATCGGGTGCTCGACGCCGACCAGATCGGTCAGCGCGGTGCTCAGGCGTGAGCTCATGACGGCACCTCGGTTTCGCGAACCTTCCTGGGATCGAGCACCTCTCGGATCAGCCGCAGCTCCTCGGCGGTCGGCTGACGTGTCTCGCCCGCCTCGGCGAGACCGGCGATCTCGAACGAGGTGTTCTCCGCGACCTCGTCGGCGGTGACGCCGGGGTGCAGACTGCGGGCGCGCATGGTGTGCCCAGGACCTTCGAAATCGAAGACGCCCAGGTTGGTCACCACGCGGTGCAGGTGATGGAAGCGGTAGGCCGGGTCGGCCGGGTCGACCTTGTCGTATCCCACACCGCAGACGATGTCGACCTTGTCGGTGAACACACGCTTCGTGTGCCGCGCGACCCAGTAACTGGTGGCGTGGTTGATCGTATTGCCCGGAGCGCCACGCGAACCGAACATCTGACGGGTCGGCTGCCGCAGCGAGCCGAACGCCGAGAGGTTCTGGTTGCCGAAGCGGTCGATCTGGTTGGCGCCCATCACCACGTGCCTGCGGCCCGACGCCACCACATCGAAAACCTTCCGGAACGGAATCCATCCTTCGATCGGTGCTTTGCCGCCCAGCGGGGGAGTCTCGGCGAGCAGCAGCGCCTCACCGTCGGACAGCAGCAGGTCCGGTTCGGTTGTGAGCTTGGCCAGGCGTGCGCCGATGATCGACATCGGCGACATGGGGCTGGCCATGATCTCCCCGGCGCCGCTGAAGATCTCCGCGCACGCGACCGCGCAGATCTCGGCGCGGGTGACGGTCTCGGTGCTGGTCATGACGCCTCCTCGGCGAATCGGCGAACGGCGGCCTGGTACTGCTCCTCGGAGCCGGTCAGGTAGGTATCGACGAACCGCTGCCACGCCTCGGGCGTCTTCGCGGATTCGACGTAGTGCTTCTGGAACTTCTCGTCCCGGCCGTAGTCGTCTCCGGCCAGGGTGAAGTGCGCGCCGCCGGGAGCCTCGACCACACCGTCGACCATCATGCGGTTGAGCAGCAAGGATTGCAGCGGAACGGTTTTCACCAGCTCGTCGGTCTCCACGACGCGCTCGACCGAAACGTAGCGCCGCCGGGCCGCCAGGCAGAACAGGTCATCGAAGTACGGATCGACGCCGGTGTAGGCGGCATTGCCGTGTGCGTCGCCGAGGTTCAGGTGCACCAGCGCCACATCGAGGTCCAGTGCCGGCATGGCGATCAAAGTCTCCGGCGTACCGTCGACGGGGTAGGGCGATTCGACCGTCTTCAGCTCGCCGTCCCAGAAGTTCGGCACGTCGGAGCCGAGCCCGGCGCGGATCGGCAGGAACGGCAGGCGCGCAGCGGCCGCCTCCAGCCCGCATTTGAGCATGCCTTCGTCCATCTCGCGGGCGACCAGTGTGCCCGAAGTACGCGCTTCGGCGAACCACGGGTCGTAGAACGGCGGCGAATCCAGCGACACGAAGCCGTAGTAGGCCTTGCGTACCTTGCCCGCGGAACACAGCAGCCCGAGGTCCGGCCCGCCATAGCCGACCACGGTGAGGTCGGTGATATCCGAACGCAGGATGGCTCGCACCAGGGCCATGGGCTTGCGTCGCGACCCCCAACCGCCGATGCCGATGGTCATCCCGCTGCGCAGCTCGCCGACGACCTCGTCGAGCGACATCCGCTTGTCTCGCATGGGTGATTTCCTCTCCTGTTGGCGGCGCTCTCGGGGCTCTCCGTGGTCACGCATGCTGCCGCCTCCGGGCCCGTCGTGCACGCCGCGTCTCACTGCTCGCTTTTGCGCGCCGCGAGATCGTCGTCGAATCGGGCGCGGATCTCGTCGGCGACGCCGGCGAGGTTGAGTTCGAAGGTGAATCCCTGCTCGTACCGGTAGCTGCGGTGCACGTCCTGGAGGTCGATGCCGTTCAGCGCCCGTTTGGCCGCCCGGATGACCCGGCCGTCCTTGGCCGCGATGTTCTTGGCCAGCTCCAGGGCCGCGGCGTCGAGTTCGGCGCGCGGCACCACCTGGTAGACCGAGCCGTAATGGTGCAACTGCTGCGCGGTGATGGTGCTAGCGGTGTAGAACAGCGCGCGCATCAGGTGCTGGGGCACCAGCCGGGCGAGGTGGGTCGCCGCGCCGAGCGCGCCGCGGTCGACCTCGGGCAGCCCGAAGGTGGCGTCGTCGGAGGCGATGACGACATCCGCGTTGCCCACCAGCCCGATACCGCCGCCCAGGCAGAAGCCCTGGACCACGGCGATCACCGGCACCTGGCACTCGTAGACCGCCGAGAAGGCCTCGAAGCAGCCGTGGTTGGCGTCGATCAGCGCTTGGTGGCCGGGCTTGCTCTGGATCTCCTTGATGTCGACGCCCGCGTTGAATCCGCGGTTCTCCGCGCGCAGCACCACCACTTTGGTGTCCGGATCACGCCCCGCGGCGCGCACTTCGTCGGCGATGGCGAACCAACCGTCGGTAGGGATGGCGTTGACCGGCGGATAGTCGACCGTGATCACGCTGATGCCGGTCGATTCGGAGTGGCGGTTGATCCCCATGGCAAGTCCCATCATGTGTACCAGCGCATTGGCAAAGCAAGCAGTTGCTTGGTAGGTTAGCACGGTGGCACTCGAAATCGATCTGGCCGGACGCGTCGTTCTGGTGACCGGCGGTGTGCGCGGTGTCGGCGCGGGCGTGAGCAAGGCGTTTCTCGCCGCGGGCGCCACCGTCGTCGCGTGCGCGCGACGGCCTGCCGACGCGCCCGCCGAAGTCGACGGCCGCGCGATCGACTACCTGCCCTGCGATGTGCGGGATCCGGAGGCGGTGCGCGCGCTGGTCGAGACGATCACCGAGCGCCACGGCCACTTGGACCATCTGGTCAACAACGCGGGGGGCGCTCCTTTCGCCCTCGCCGCCGACGCGAGCAAGAACTTCCACACCAAAATCGTCGAGCTGAACCTGCTCGCCCCGCTGCTGATGGCCCAAGCCGCCAACGCGGTGATGCAGAAGCAGGACGAGGGCGGCTCGATCGTGAACGTCTCCAGCGTCAGCGGGCATCGCCCGTCGCCGGGCACCGCCGCTTACGGCGCGGCCAAGGCGGGCATGGACAGCCTCACCGGTTCGCTCGCCGTCGAGTGGGCGCCGCGAGTGCGGGTGAACTCGCTGGTGGTCGGGCCGGTCGACACCGAGCTGAGCCGGCTGCACTACGGCGATCAGGACGGGGTCGACGCGGTGGGCCGCACCATCCCGCTGGGCCGCATGGCCCGTCCCGACGACGTCGGCCGCTGCGCCGTCTTCCTGGCTTCGCCGCTGGCCGCCTACGTCAGCGGCGCGACCCTGCTGGTGCACGGCGGCGGCGAGCTGCCCGCCTTCCTCGCCGCCTCCACTGCCGACCAGCAGTCCTGAACACGCCGGAGACGAAGAAGAACACGGGCATGAGCGGTGGGGCGCGGCGGAGCGTAGTGCGCAGAGCCCCGCGCGTATCGGAAGGGACACCGGGCATGAGCGATTAAGCCCGGAGGCGGCAGCGGAGCGTGACCATGGAGGGCCCGCTCACATCGGAAAGGGACACAGTATGGATACCGAGCAGATCTGCGCCGGGCGCGTCGTCATCGTCACCGGCGCGGGCCGTGGCATAGGCCGGGCGCACGCCCTCGCCTTCGCCGCCGCCGGCGCGCGCGTGGTGGTCAACGACATCGGTTCGACGCTGGACGGCGCGGCCACCGCGGAAACACCTGCCGAGCAGGTGGTCGCGGAGATCGAGGCGCTGGGCGGCGAAGCCGTAGCCAACGGCGACGACGTCGCGGACTGGGCGGGCGCGCGCAGGCTGATCCACCAGGCCGTCGACGCCTTCGGCAAGCTCGATGTGCTGGTCAACAACGCCGGTTTCGTGCGCGACCGGATGCTGGTCAACCTGAGCGAGGACGAGTGGGACGCGGTGGTGCGCGTCCACTTGAAAGGCCACTTCGCCACGATGCGGCACGCGATCGAATACTGGCGCGCGGAGGCCAAGGCGGGCCGTTCGGTCGACGGCCGGATCATCAACACCAGCTCCGGCGCGGGTCTACAGGGCAGCGTCGGCCAGAGCAATTACGGCGCGGCCAAGGCGGGCATCGCGAGCCTGACGCTGACCGCCGCCGCCGAGTTCGCCCGCTACGGCGTGACGGTGAACGCGATCGCCCCCTCCGCGCGCACCAGGATGACCGAGACAGTGTTCGCGGACATGATGGCCAAGCCCGAGAACGGCTTCGACGCCATGGCTCCGGAGAACGTGTCTCCGCTGGTCGTGTGGCTGGGCAGCGCGCAGTCGGCGGCGGTGACGGGACGGGTGTTCGAGGTCGAAGGCGGCAAGGTGGCGCTGGCCGACGGCTGGCGGCACGGCGTCGCCGTCGATCGCGGCGCCCGCTGGGATCCGGCCGAGCTCGGAGCCGTCGTAGCCGATCTGATCGCCAAAGCGACTCCACCGGAGCCGGTCTACGGGGCCTGACCGGCCCCGCCCCTTCCGGGAGCGCGTTCGCGAGCTGGGGTTTACTATGGGCACCCATCCGTTCGAAAAGTCCCGTGTGAGAGTGGCGACCGGGCACAGAACTGCGCTTCGACTGATGAGGGGAAGGCTCGGCGCATGGCGGTAGGTCGCGCATTCCGTGTGCTGGCGGTAGCCGGCGCCGTCGCGGGCTGCGCACTGCTCGGCAGCGGCGCCTTCGCGGACGCGCGACCTTCCTGCCCATCGTGCGTCGCGGACCCGGCTGCGCCGCCCTACGACAGTGGCGATACCTGGTATCCGCTGGCCGTGCCCGGGCAGCGGTCGGAGGTCGGTGTGGTACCGGCGCATCCTGCTGCCGGAACCGGTTCGGCCCGGGAGGGTTCGGCGGCCGCAGGGTCCCCTGGGTCGGATGTGGCGCTCGGCTCCGGTTCGGGCGGTCTCGGTGTGATGCTCGGTTCCGAGGCCGCCGATCTCGCGCTCGTCCTCGGTTCCGGCTCAGCCGGTCTCGGCGTCCTGTTGGGCACCGGCTCAGCGGCTGTCGGCTCGGCCGCCGTGGGCACCGGATCGGCAGTGCTCGGTACCGGTTCGGCCGTCCTGGGCACCGGTTCGGCCGCACTGGCGACGGGCTCCGCCGTGACCGGCACCGGCTCCGCCGTGCTGGGCACTGGTTCCGCGGCTGTCGGCTCCGCGGCGGTCGGCTCTGCGACTGTGGGTTCAGCCGCGACGGGTTCAGCTGGGACGGGTTCCGCCGCAGTCGGTTCGGCGGCTGCCGGCTCCGCGAGCCCCTTGCTGCTGTTGTTGATTCCGATCCCGCAAACGACCGTTCCGCCCACCCCCGCGTTCCCACCGGTGACGGTTCCTCCGGTACCTGTTCCCGTGTTGCCGCAGACCCCGCCCATTCCCGTAGTGGCGCCGAGCAATTCACCGCCAGCGGCCCCCGCACCCCGATCCGTGCCGCTCGCACCGCCTTTGGCGCAGCGACCCGTTGCCGAACCCTCGGTCCGCTCGACCGGCTCCGCCGACACCCTTCCCACGCCGGAGCTGTTGCCGGTGATCGGCGGACTGATCGCGCTCGGCCTCGCGGGCGTGGGATCCGGCGTGCTCAGTTTCCGGAGCGCCGCGGCCGCCCAGGCCAGGATCGACGCGGCTCGCGCCCAATTCTTCCCGAGGCCGTGAGGGGTCAGCCGATGAGCGACAGCCGCGCACCTACTGGCTTGCGGTCCTATCGCCGGGTCGCCGCCGCCGTCGACGCGGTGTGCGCGGTGGCGGCCGACTTCGACGCGACCACATTGGACGAAGTCGTCCACGCGATCGCGGGCGAGCGACGCCGCGGGATCGAAATCGCCAGTGCGCGACTGGGACCCGGGATCTGCGGACAGCGCCGCCGCTATCCCGACCGTGACGTGATCGTGCTGGCGGAGACGCTGCCGAGCCGCGAGCACACTCTCGCGCACGAACTGGGTCACATCGTCTTCGATCACGAAGGCACGCCCGCGCTCGACGTGACCTTGGAGGCGAGCAACGAGCTGATCGCCTACATGCTCAGCAGCCGTGCGCATCAGCAGATCGTCGACGATGGCGCCGACGAGCTCGCGGAGTGGGAGGCAGAGACTTTCGCCGCCATGCTGATGACCCGGCTGCGCGTGTTCAACAGCCGGGGCGCGGGCGTCTCGGTTCTGCGATTCGACGAGGCGCTCGGATGATCCTGTGGGGGACGGCTCTGCTGGTCTGGATGGCCGCCGGCGCGCGGGTGGGACGTGTCCTGGTCAAGCCCGCGACCACGGCCAGGGTGGCCATCGTCGTCGCGGTCGCCGCCGTCGCGCTCGCCGCCACCGTGGCGGTACCCGAGATCGGGCTCGCCTTGGACAATCTCGTGCCCGGCGGCGTGCACGCGGGCCGACTCTCCGACGGAGTCGTCACCGCAGGCTGGGTCACGTTCGCGACGGCCACTTCAGTGATCGCCTCGGCGGCTTGGCCGGTGGTGTCGCGGCGGAATCTGCGACAGCTCGCCCTGGTGATCCACGGCGTCGGCCTGCTCGCGGTCGGGGTCACGCTGGCCTGGTCGTTCACCCTCGGGTGGGTGGTCGTGACCACGGGATGCCTGTTCGTCGTCGGCACCGGTCTGCGCAATCTCGACTGGACTGCGCTCGGTCGCGGCATCGCGCTCTACACCGCGGGAACCGCGTTGGTCGCGGTGCTGGCCGCAAGCCGGATTCGGCGTGATTTTCAGCATGCGCCCCGGGTCGCGCCAGGGGATCCGGCCGGGGCATGGCCGCTCTGGGGTATCGCGAGTCTGCTCATCGCGCTCGGCGCGGTGTGGATCGTAGTCGAAGTGTGGGTCCGCGCGCGGGTGCTGCTGCGCAGGATCCGCCCGTTGCACCGGACCATGGTGGGCCGTTTCCCCGAGGTGGTCACATACCAACAGCGCGGATTCTCCACGCAGCTCGCGGCTTCCGACCAGGTGGCGCAGATCATCGATGCCCTGTATCTGCAGTCCGGCGGTGGCCTCGTGCTGGCGGAACTCGCACAGCCACCTGCCTCGGTGACGGACCGGGCCGAGCGCGTGGCGCGGTGGGCGCGCGATCCGGTGGGGGCGTTCGTGGTGGACGCCCGGTGGATTGCTCCGCCAGAAGGCATTAGCCCTCGCGGCTGGGTCCAGGCCATCGCGCGAGCCTATAGGAGGACCGCGTCCATGCCCGCTCGAAATTGATCGACTTCGCGCGAATGCGATCATCCTGACGCGAATAAGCGTGACTGATCGGACTATTCGGACAGACCGGTTGGATCGGAATGTCCTACGACACGAACGAGCGCCGACGAACCGCGCCGAAACGGGTTATACGAGCGTGTGATCCGGACCACAGCACTTACCGGCGCGTGTGCGTGCCCCGAATTGTCGGGGCATGCACACGCGCCGGTGGTGTGCTGTGCCCCGCTTACGCGCGCATAACACAGCACAGTGCGACCCGCTGGGTCGCACTGTGCTGCCGTGCAGAAGAACCTATTCGGTGCCATCCGGAGGAATTTCGGGCAAGCCTTCGCTCGCCCGCAACTTCTCCGCCATGGACGTCAGCAGGTTCTGTGATTCTTCGGACAAGTCGAACGCCCTACTCGACAGCCGTCGCAGTCCATAGCCCTGCAGCTGGGACAGCAGCTCCAGATCGTGATCGATCTTGGCGGCATAGATGTCGTTGAAGAAGTAGTCCGGCTTGACCTTGAAGAACTTCGCCAGGGCGGCCACCGTCTCATCGGACGGGTTCGTCCGTTGTCCCGACCGCAACTGCGACAGGTACGGTTTCGAGATCGGATGTCCGGAGGCCGTCAGCGCCGCCGCAACCTCCGCGTTGGTGTGCGGCTTACGCCCCGGGGGATGCACGGTTTCGAACAGCTTGTTCAGCCGCGCCGCGAAATCAGCCATTGTGAGCCGCCCAATTCCCTTCGCTGTACTAACAGTCGTTATCTCGGATACGTATCATTGATATTAGCGGCTCAGTAACTGAAAACCTACGCCTGATTCCGGATTTCCTTGAAGCTTCTAGGTCGGAAGGCGGCGAAGGTACTGGGACGGTCGCGTTTGCGGGTCACGCCAAGGCCTCTCGAGAACCCGCGGTACGAACCGGTTCTGGCCCGTCGCTGCGGTCTCGTCGCAAGGGGTCTTGATAGCCGCAAGATAGCTGATGTCTCATGGACTCGGCGGTACTCGAGTTTGTGTGGCGTACGACACGTTTGCGCCCCTAGGGGATGAACGTTCAACCAACCCGCTGGAAATGGTTGAAGTCACAAACGTTCGATGATCGTTCCTGTCGCGAGTGCGCCACCGGCACACATGAGAACCATTGCGGTTTCGCGATCGGAGCGTTCCAGCTCGTGCAAAGCCGTTGTGATGAGGCGGGATCCGGTGGAGCCCACCGGATGCCCGAGGGCGATGGCGCCGCCGTTGACATTAACCCGATCCATGTCCGGCTGATGTACAGAAGCCCAGGAAAGTGCGACCGACGCGAATGCTTCGTTGATCTCGAAAAGATCGATGTCACCGATATTCATGCCGGACCGCTCCAGCAGCCTGGTGCACGCCTGCACCGGGCCGTCGAGGTGGAACTCGGGCTCGGCGCCGACCACGGCCTGGGTGAGGATCCGTGCCCGCGGGCGCAGACCTGCTCGCCGCGCGGCCGCTTCGTCCATCAGCAGTACCGCGGCGGCGCCGTCGGAGATCTGTGAGGACGTTCCGGCGGTGTGCACCCCGCCTTCCAGGACCGGCTTCAACTTCGCCAAGCCTTCGGCGGTGGTCTCGCGCAGGCCCTGATCCCGTGTCACATCCAGCTTTTCGCCGGTGAGGTTGCCTTCTTTGTCCACGGTGGGCGCGGTGACGGTGAGCACCTCGCGATCGAACCGGCCTTCGGTCCATGCCTGTGCAGCCAGGCGCTGCGATCGCGCGCCGAACGCGTCCACGTCCGCGCGAGTGATGCCACGCCGCTTGGCGATCCGTTCCGCCGCCTCGAACTGGTTGGGCAGGTCGATGTTCCAGGACGCGGGCCTGCGCGGCCCGGCGTTCTCGCCGACGTTGGCGCCCAACGGAACCCGGCTCATCGCCTCCACGCCGCAGGCCATGCCGATGTCGATCGCGCCGGCTGAGATCAGGCCGGCGATCAGGTGGTTGGCCTGCTGGGCCGATCCACACTGGGTGTCGATCGTGGTGGCGCCGACCTGCCACGGCAGCCCGGCGTGCAGCCAGGCGACCCGGGTGACGTTGTTGGACTGCTCGCCCGCTTGGGTGACGCAGCCGCCGATGACCTGTTCGACCTGCGCGGGGTCCAGGTGCGCGCGCTCGAGCAGCCCGCGTTGGGCCGCGCCGAGCAGTTCGGCCGCGTGCAGCCCTGACAGCCAGCCGCCGCGCTTGCCGATCGGGGTCCGTGCGGCCTCGACGATCACGGGTGTGCCCATGTCCAACCTTTCCTCAGGGACAGAAAACTGAAACGCGTTCATAGCACTTGCCGAGGGCGGATCTGTCCGGTTTCTTTCCTCATTCTCCCGCCTGTGCTTCAATGATTATAGAACGTGTTTCAGTTTGTCGAAGGAGACATCTGGTGGTAGACACTCGGAATGCCCGGCCGAATCTCCCGGACGGGTTCGACGTCACGGACCCGGACATCTACGCCGAGCGTGTTCCGGTCGAAGAGTTCGCCGAACTGCGCCGGACCGCGCCGATCTGGTGGAATCCGCAATCGCCCGACGTCAGCGGCTTCCACGACGACGGTTTCTGGGTGGTCAGCAAGCACGCCGACGTCAAAGAGGTCTCGCGGCGCAGCGATGTGTTCTCCAGCTACGAGAACACCGCCATCCCGCGGTTCAACGACGACATCGCGCGCGAGCAGATCGAACTGCAGCGGATCGTCCTGCTGAACATGGACGCGCCCGAGCACACCAAGCTGCGCAAGATCATCTCGCGCGGTTTCACGCCGCGCGCCATCAACGGTCTGCGTGCCGAGCTGTCGGCCCGCGCGGAAGCGATCGTGAAGGCGGCGGCCGAAGCGGGCTCCGGGGACTTCGTCACCCAGATCGCGTGCGAACTGCCGCTGCAAGCCATCGCCGAGCTGATCGGCGTTCCGCAGGAAGACCGGATGAAGGTCTTCACCTGGTCCAACGACATGACCGGCTACGACGACCCGGAGAGCACTGCCGATCCGGTCGCGGCGTCGGCCGAAATCCTGGGTTACGCCTACCAGATGGCGGCCTCGCGCAAGCAGTGCCCGGCCGACGACATCGTGACCACGCTGATCGAGGCCGACGTCGATGGTGACAAGCTCTCCGAAGAGGAGTTCGGCTTCTTCGTGATCATGCTCGCCGTCGCGGGCAACGAGACCACCCGCAACGCCATCTCGCACGGCATGATGGCATTCCTGGAGAATCCGGACCAGTGGGAGCTGTTCAAAGCCGAACGCCCTGCCACGGCCGCCGACGAGATCATCCGGTGGGCCACTCCGGTCACCTCGTTCCAGCGGACCGCGCTGGAGGACACCGAGCTGGGCGGCGTGCAGATCAAGAAGGGCCAGCGGGTGGTCATGCTGTACCGCTCGGCCAACTTCGATGAGGACGTCTTCGAGCAGCCGAAAAAGTTCGACATCATGCGCAAGGACAACCCGCATCTGGCCTTCGGCGGCACCGGCGCGCACTTCTGCATCGGGGCGAACCTGGCCCGGCTGGAGATCGACCTGATCTTCAACGCCATCGCCGATCACCTGCCCGACATCACCAAGGTCGCCGACCCCAAGCGGCTGCGGTCGGGCTGGCTCAACGGGATCAAGCAGCTCCCGGTCGACTACAAGACCTGCCCGATCGCGCATTGAGAGACGGAAATGGCCCTCGCACCGCGGTGCGAGGGCCATTTTTGTGCTCGCAGTGTCAGTCGACCGGCCGGGCGGTCTTCATGGCGCGATCGACCTCCCAGAACGCGCGTAGCGCGGCGATCTTGCCGTGCGCGTTCACCCGGTAGGTGAAGACACCGTCGGCGTCGATCCGGTGACCACCGATGGTGCTGCGGATCGTGCCGGTGAAGGCGACCTCATCGCCGCAGGCGAACGAGTCGCCGAACAGGAACTCGATCAGCTCGGTCTTCGCGATCGCCTTGTCCCAGAACGCGGCGATGGCCTCCGTGCCGCGGTGGCCCTTGCCCTCCGGATCGAAGCCCGACGGACCGATGGGATCTTCCACGATGCCGTCCTCGGCGAACAGCGCGACCCAGGCCTGCTTGTCGCGTGCTCGCACGGCGGCCTGCGATGCCAGGCCCGCTGCCCGCGCCGGATGCTCGGTGGTGGTGCTCATATGGTCTTCCTTCGGCTGGCGACTGGGTCTACCGTGCTGCGATGGGATCGGCCACGTACTGCTGGGCGAACTTGCGCAGCGAGTCCTGCTTGGCGGCGACTTCGCCGTCGAAACCGATGCCGTCGGCAAGCCAGGGCACCACTATCGCGTCGGTGACGCCGGCGTCGGCGAGGTCCTGATAGCCGGACCGGCCGAAACGGTCGACGCACACCGCTTGGATCTCGAACGGCTCGTCGGCCCGGCCGAACTCCGCGCGCAGCTCGTCGAGCTTGCCGATGGTGCGTCGCAGCTCGTCGTAGGTCATCATGGCCGAAGTCCATCCGTCGCCCACCCGGGCGGCTCGCCGCAGCGCCGCGTCGGTGTGCCCACCGATGTAGAACGGCACCGGCTCGCTAGGCGCCGGGCTGATCTGCAGCGGATCGAAGTCGAAGAACTCGCCGTGGTACTCGACCATCCCACCGGCGAGCACCAGTTTGATGACCTCGATCATCTCGTCCACCCGGGCGCCGCGGCGTGCGAACGGCACCCCGCACCACTCGAATTCCTCCGGCGCCCATCCGATTCCGACGCCGAAGCCGAAGCGGTTGCCAGACAGATTGGCCACCGAGCCGACCTGCCGAGCCAGCAGCAGCGGGTTGCGTGAGCCGAGTTTCAGCACGTTCGTGTAGAAGCGGATGCGGCTGGTGACCGCCGCCATCGCGGTCGCGCCGATGAGCGGGTCGACCCACGGTGTGTCCGGTCCCCAGAACCTGCTGCCGTCGGCCGTGTAAGGGTACTTCGCCGAGGCCGACTTCATGTAGAACAGCGAGTCAGGCAGCGCGATGGACGAGAACCCGCACTCTTCGGCCGTTTTCGCCAGCTCCGTCAGCTGGTCCAGCGGACTCAGCGCGATGCCGACGGTGAATTTCAGCGGGCTCACCGCGGCTCCGATCCCACGACCCACATCGAGAAGTACTGTGAACCACCGCCGTACGCGTGGCCCATCGCTTTGCGCGCACCCTCGACCTGATAGTCCCCGGCCCGTCCCATGATCTGCTTGGCGGCCTCGGCGAAGCGGATGAGCCCGGACGCCCCGATCGGGTTGGAGGACAGCACGCCGCCGGACGGGTTGATCGGAAGGGTGCCGCCGATCTCGGTCTCGCCTTTGTCGGTGAGCTTCCATCCGTCTCCCGGCGGCACGAAGCCGAGATTCTCCAACCACATCGGCTCGAACCAGGAGAACGGGACGTAGATTTCGGCCACGTCGATCTCCTCGAGCGGGTTGGTGATGCCCGCCGCCTCCCACAGCGCGGCGGCCGCGTCCCGGCCGGCCTGCGGATTCACCTGGTCGCGTCCGGCGTAGGTGGTCGGCTCGGTGCGCATCGCGGTGCCGTGCACCCAGGCGACTTTCCGGCCGGTCGCCGACACTTCGGCGGCGGCGTCCGCGTCACCGAGCACGATCGCACACGCGCCGTCGGAGGAGGGGCAGGTCTCGTCGAAGCGGATCGGATCCCACAGCATCTGCGAGGCGAGCACCGAATCCAGCGTGATATCGGGCTGTTTCAGATGCGAGAGCGGGTTCTTGGCGCCGTTGCGGCGATCCTTCACCGCCACCATGGCGCCGATGTGGCTCGGTGCGTTGGAGCGCCGGATGTAGGAGCGCACATGCGGCGCGAAGTAGCCGCCCGCGCCCGCGCCGACCGGCATGGTGAACGGCACCGGGATCGACAGCGCCCACATGGCGTTGGATTCCGACTGCTTCTCCCATGCCACCGCGAGCACGCGTTTGTGCACGCCCGCCTGCACCAGGTTGGTGGCGACGATGCCGGTGGAACCGCCGACCGAACCGGCGGTGTGCACCCGCAGCAGCGGCTTGCCCGTCGCGCCCAGCGCGTCCGCCATGAACAACTCGGGCATCATGACGCCCTCGAACAGGTCGGGCGCCTTGCCGACCACGACGGCGTCGATGTCGGCGATGGTGAGACCGGCATCGGCGAGGGCACGATCGATGGCCTCGCGGCACATGCCCGCCATGGACACATCGGTCCGTTTCGTCACGTGATGGGTTTGTCCGGTGCCGAGCACCGCGGCTGGCGAGGTCATCGGGTCTCCAAAACGGTCACAAGGTTCTGCTGGAGCGCGGGGCCGCTGGTCGCATGAGCCAGCGCACGATTCGCCGCGCCGGCGATGACCGCCTCGGCGGCGAAGCCGATGCGCTCGAGGCCCGCGGCGAACATCGGGTTGGCCGCGAGCGCGCCGCCGGACGGATTCACCTTCGTGCCGTTCTTCAGTCCGATCGCTTCGGCCAGGATCAACTGCTGATGGCTGAACGGCGCGTGCAACTCGGCGATGTCGAAATCGGTCACGTCACCGCCGGTAACCGCATGGGCCGCAGCCGAAGTCGACGGGGAGACGGACAGATCGCGCGCCCCCAGCACGGGAGTGTCGACGCGATGTGCCATGCCGGTGATCCAGGCGGGACGTTCGCACAGGTCACGGGCGCGGTCGCCCACGGCGAGCACGATCGCGGCCGCGCCGTCGGTGATCGGCGCGATATCGTGCGCGCGCAACGGATCGGCGACGTAGGGCTGATCGAGCAGGCTGTCGACGTCTTCGGAGCCGCCGGCTGCCACGGCCGCCATGTCCCGTTCGGTCCAGCGGCCCGCGTCGAGACCGGCACGCGCCTGCAAGCCCGCGATGGACCACGCGTCCGGCCACAGCGGTGCGACCAGATACGGATCGAGCTGCATGGTGAGCACCTGACGCAGTGTGCCCGCGGAGGACTTGCCGAAGCCGTACACCAGCGCCGTCTTCGCCTGTCCCGAGCGCAATTTCACCCACGCCTCGTACAACGCCCAGGCGGCGTCCATCTCCACGTGCGATTCGTTGATCGGCGGCACCGCGCCGATGGCGTCGATCGCCGAGATGAACGAGAACGCGCGTCCGGCGAGGTAATCGGAGGAGCCCGAGCACCAGAAGTCGATATCGGACTTGGTGATGCCGAGCCGGTCGTAGAGCTGCTGGAAGCAGGGCACCAGCATCTCGACACCGTTGGTGGTGCCGAAGGTCTCCGGCACGTGCGGCGCGTGGGCGAAGCCCACGACCGCGATGTCGGTGGCGTTGTCAGTCAACGTGCGCCTCTCTCAGAGGTGGTGCTTATAGGTCTCGTAGTCGGCATCCGGCTCGCCGGTGGGACGGAAGTGGTCGACGTTCTCCAGGCCGTAGCCCCACTCCTCGCGCGGCTTCCACACCGCCTCCACCCGCATGCCCATGCGCACCTCGCTCGCGTCGCAGCCGAGCACCAGGTGCAGCACCGGAATGTCCGCACCGTCCAGCAGCACGTAGGCCGCGACGTACGGCGGCTTGATCCGCTGCCCGAGGAAAGGCACGTTGACGATGCAGAAGGTGGTCACCGTTCCGCGATCGGACAGTTCGATGAAGTCGTCGGTCGGCCTGCCGTCGGTCGGATTCGCGCCGCGCGGCGGGAAGTACACCTTGCCCGCGGCGTCGGTGCGCGCCCCGATCAGTTTGCCTTCGGCGAGCCCGCGCAGATAGACCGACTCCTGCGGCGACGCGGTGTGCTTGTAGGACACATCGACCGGCGTGGTGATCATGGTGACCGGGTCGGCCGAGGCGGACTCCACCGGCGCGCCCGCCTTCTCGCCGGGTTCGAAGCAGAGGATGTCGCGGATGCTGCCCTCGGTCTGCTCGGCCCACCGGGCGGTCACCCGCAGGCCTTGGCTGATGTCCTCGGGCGCGGCCACGTCGACCGCGTGCAGCAGCGTGGTGTCCGCGCCGTCCAACCGGATCAGTGCCCAGGCGAACGGGCGGTCGAACGGCTGTCCGGGCAGCGGCTCGCGCACCCAGGTCCACGATTCGACGGTGCCGGTGTCGGCGACGTCGACGAATTCGGTCAGCGGTTCGGCGGTGATCGGGTCGTATTCCGGCGGCGGCACGATCACCCGGCCGTCCGAGCCGCGCCCGCCGACGATCCGGTGGTCGCGCAACTTGGTCAGAAATTTCCCGATGGTGGGTCCGACGGAGCGGGTGTAATCGAAACGCATCCGTAGGGGCGCGCTGAGTACTTCGGGCACGGCGGCCGTGTTCACCGCTGTGCCGCTACCACCAGCGATTGCCGTGGATGCAGTATTCCCCTGAGTCACGATATCGAGTAGAACAGGTTCTAACTCTGGTGGCAAGCAGTTGATCGGAAAGGGGTCGGGCGTGAAGTTCGGATTGCAACTCGGGTACTGGATGGCCCAGCCGCCCGCGAATGCGGGGGAACTGGTGGCGGCGGCCGAGGAGGCCGGGTTCGACGCCGTGTTCGCCGCCGAATCCTGGGGGTCGGACGCCTTCGGTCCGCTCACCTGGTGGGGTTCGTCCACGCGGCGGGTCCGCCTGGGCACGTCGGTGGTGCAGATGTCGGCGCGCACACCCGCCGCGACCGCCATGCACGCGCTCACCCTCGATCATCTCAGCGGAGGCCGTGCCATTCTCGGCCTGGGCGTGTCGGGCCCGCAGGTGGTGGAGGGCTGGTATGGCCAGCCTTTCGCCAAGCCGCTGCGGCGCACCCGGGAGTATGTGGACATCGTGCGGCAGGTGTTGGCGCGCAAAGCCCCGGTGACCAGCGACGGCCCGCACTATCCATTGCCCTACACCGGGCCGGGCTCCATCGGGCTCGGCAAACCGCTCAAGCCGATCGTGCATCCGTTACGTGCGGATTTGCCGATCTGGCTGGGTGCGGAGGGGCCGAAGAACGTGGCGCTCACCGCCGAGATCGCCGATGGCTGGCTGGCCATCTACTACGCGCCGCGGTTGGCCGGGATGTACGACGAATGGCTCGACGAAGGCTTCGCGCGGGCGGGTGCGCGGCGTAGCAGGGACGACTTCGAGATCGCCGCGAGTTGCCAGGTGGTGATCACCGAAGATCCGGCGAGCGAGCTGGAGCGAATGCGCTGGATCATGGCGCTCTACATCGGCGGCATGGGTGCGCCGGAGCTGAATTTCCACGCCCAGGTGTATCGGCGCATGGGTTATGACCGCGAAGTCGATGAGATCGGCCGACTGTTCCAGTCGGGCAAGAAGGCGGAGGCCGCCGCCGTGGTCCCGGACGAACTGATTCTGGACACCGCGATCATCGGCGACGAGGAGCATGTCCGCAAGCAACTGCGGGTGTGGGAGGCCGCGGGCGTCACCATGATGCTGGTGTCGGTTCCCGATGTCGCGCAATTGCATCGGCTGGCACCCCTTGTCGAACAGTAGAACACGTTCTAAATTCAATGGGGTGACTGCCTCACCCGCCCCGTCGGCTCCGCCTCCTCACCATTCCCCCATGCAGGAGTCAGTGAAAATTCTCGGTCTGTGGAACATCGCCGAAGCCGAACCCGATCGGATCGCGATGGTCGATCCGTGGGGCCGGGAGGTGACGTATCGCGAATTGGCAACGCTCGCCAATCGTTACGCCACCGGCCTACGGGGGCTCGGCCTGAAAACCGGCGACGTGCTGGTGAGCATGGTGCACAACTGCGTGGAGGCGATCGCGGCCTATTTCGCGGCTTACCAGGCCGGGTTGTACATCGTCGCGGTGAACTGGCATCTCACCGGTCCGGAGGTCGCCTACATCCTGGCCGACAGCGAAGCGAAGGCGTTCCTCGCCAGTGATCGTTTCGCCGCGACCGCCAAGGCCGCCGCCGACGAGGCGGGGCTGCCCGCGCCGGCGCGGTTCGCGGTCGGCGAGATCGAGGGCTTCAAGTCGGTGGCCTGGCTCGGCGCCGCGGACACCGGACGCCCGTCCGACCGCAGCACCGGCGCGCCGATGCTCTACACGTCCGGAACCACGGGACGGCCCAAGGGTGTTCGGCGGCCGCTCACCGGCGCCGATCCCGATGTCGTCCCGCCGCACACCACCGCGTTCTTCGGCCTCTTCGAGCTCGCGCCGTACGACGACCACGTGCACATCTGCGGTTCGCCGCTGTACCACACGGCGGTGCTGAACTTCGCCACCATCTCGATCCAGCTGGGACACAAGCTCGTTCTGATGGACCGCTGGGACGCCGAGGACATGTTGCGCCTGATCGACAAGCACCGGGTGACGCACAGCCATATGGTGCCCACCCAGTTCCACCGCTTGCTCGCGTTGCCGGAGGAGGTACGCGCCAAGTACGACGTGTCCTCGCTACGCAGCATGGTGCACGGGGCCGCGCCCTGCCCACAGGAGACCAAGCGGCGGATGCTCGAGTGGTGGGGACCGACGGTCACCGAGTACTACGCGGCCACCGAGGGCGGCGGCACGGTGATCAACGGCACCGACTGGCTGCGCAAGCCGGGCTCGGTCGGCAAGGCGTGGCCGTGGTCGGTGATCAAGGTGCTGAGCGAGGAGGACGGCTCCGAGGTGCCGGTCGGCGAGACCGGCCTGGTGTACATGCGCATGGGCGCGTCGAGTTTCGAGTACCACCACGACAAGGCCAAGACCGAGGACTCGCGCGTCGGCGACCTGTTCACCGTCGGCGACATCGGGCACCTCGACGAGGACGGCTATCTCTACCTGCACGACCGGCGCTCGGACCTGATCCTGTCCGGCGGCGTGAACATCTACCCGGCGGAAGTCGAGAACGTCCTGATCACCCACCCGAAGGTCGCCGACGTGGCGGTTTTCGGCATCCCGCATCCGGATTGGGGGCAGGAGGTGAAGGCGGTCGTGCAGCCCGCAGACGGGGCAGCCGGCGACGACGCGCTCACCGAGGAACTACTCGCCTTCGCCGCCACGCAATTGGCGAAATACAAGATGCCCAAATCGATCGACTATCTCCCCGAACTGCCGCGCGACCCGAACGGCAAGCTCTACAAGCGCAAACTGCGCGACCGCTATATCCCGGCGTCGTAGCCTGTCACGCGGCCGGTCCCGGGGCTTCGGTCCGGCCGCACGGCGACGCCGAGGAGTGAGGGTCAGATAGCTTCGCGCAGTTCCGGCGCGAGGCCGAACAGGGGAAACAACTTCTCGGTGTCCAGGAAGAAGTTCAGCCCGGCGATGGTGTCGCCGTCGAGTTCCAGCACGGTGATCGACCACGGCACCCATACGCCCGGTTCGTCGCCCGGCTTGTAGTGGCCGAAGGCGGGCAGGCCGTTGGCGCCCTCCAGGCGGACCATCCGCGAATCGCGGCAAGCGCTTCCGTGGCCGAGCATGAACGCGGCCACGTTCTCCGGTCCGGAGATCCACAGTTCGATCGGCGGCATGGACAGCGCCACATCCGTTTTCAGCAGGGTGGTGAGCGTGTCCATGTCGTAGGCCTCGAACGCCTTGACGAAATCGTCGATCAGTTTGCGCTGGTCCGCGTCGGTCTCGTCGTAGGTGTCGGTGGCCGCGGGCTGCACCTTGGACATGGTGGCGCGGGCTCGTTGCAGCGCGCTGTTGACCGACGCGGGCGACATGGTGAGCACCTCGGCGGTCTCGTTGGCGGAGAACCGCAGGACCTCGCGCATGATCAGGATCGCCCGCTGGGTGGCGGGCAGATGCTGACAGGCGGCCACGAAAGCCAAGCGAAGCGTGTCCTTGGCGCTGGCATGCTCGGCCGGGTCGGCGCCGAAGGCGAGCGCGTTCGGGATGGGCTCGATCCAGACGTAGTCCGGCTGGGGCGCGGGCAGTGGCGAATCCGGCCGCGACGGACCGGACAGATCCATCGGCCTGGCCCGGCGCTGCGGGCCGTCGAGCATGTCGAGGCAGACGTTCGTGGTGATCTTGTACAGCCAGGATCGGAGGCTGGCGCGGCCCTCGAACGAGGCATAGGATTTCCATGCCCGGGTCAAGGTCTCCTGCACCGCGTCCTCCGCTTCGAAGGAGGAGCCGAGCATGCGGTAGGCATACGCGCACAGTTCCCTGCGGTGGGTCTCGAACGCGGCGTGCAGATCGGGAGCGAGGCCGGTCGGGGAGCCGGACGAGTCGTTCATGGCTGTCACCCTGCCACAGGCCACCGACACAAAACAGGGTCTCGAAGCGAGAGGGTCGCGCCGCTAAACCCTTCCGAGCTGTGGAATGCGTCACGGATGTTCCGGCGATGAGTTCGCCGTCGTAGTCCCGTCATTACCAGTGACACGCACGGATTGCTCGAGAGGAAGAGCCCATGAGCAGCAAGATGATCTTCATCAATCTCCCGGTGGCCGATCTGAACCGGTCGAAGACCTTCTACGAGGGGCTGGGCTGGAAGGTCAACCAGGAGTTCACCGACGACAACGCCGCCTGCATCGTGGTCGACGACAACATCTGCCTGATGCTGCTCACCAAGGACTTCTTCACCACCTTCAGCAAGCGGCCGGTGGCCGACACCACGGCGGCGATCAACGCCGCGTACGCGCTCGCGCTCGGCAGCGCCGAAGAGGTCGACAGCCTGACCGACGCCGCGCTGGCGGCGGGCGCGACCGAAGAGGTGAACGAGGACAAACGGGCGCAGGAGGCGCAGGTCGGCATGCACGGTCGCACCTTCATCGACCCGGACGGCCACCAGTGGGAGCCCTTCTGGATGGACTACCCGGGCGCGAACTGAGCCCGGCGAGGGGTCGCCCTCGGTGCGCGCGCACTGGTTGGTGCGCGCACACCGGGGGCGTTGTGCTTTCGGCTCGGACCAACAGACACAGAGGCTCAGTTTCCGGTGAAAGAGGGCTTGCGCTTTTCCGCGAATGCCCTCGGGCCCTCCTTGGCATCGGCCGACCGGAAAACCGTCATGCCGAGCTCGGCATCGATCTGGAAGGCGTCCTCCTCCGGCATGGCCTCCGTCTCCCGGATGGTGCGCAGGATGGCCCGCACGGCCAGGGGGCCGTTGGCGGCGATCTGCCCCGCGATCTCCAGCGCCTTGTCCAGCGCGGTGCCGTCCGGCACCACGTGCCCGATCAGGCCGATCTCCTTGGCTTCGGCCGCGGTGACGTGCCTGCCGGTGAGCAGGATCTCGGCAGCGACGGTGTAGGGGATCTGACGGACCAGCCGAACCGCCGACCCGCCCAGCGGGAACAGGCCCCAGCGCGCCTCCGACACGCCGAATTTCGCGCTCTCACCGGCCACTCGGATGTCGGTGCCTTGCAGGATCTCGGTGCCGCCCGCGATGGCCGGTCCCTCGACCGCCGCAATCAGCGGCTTGGTCAGCCTGCGGCCCTTGAGCAGCGCCTCCAGCTTGGCCGGATTCCAGCCGCCGCCGTCGATGGTGTCGCCGGGGTGCTCGGAAGTCATGCCCTTGAGATCGGCGCCCGCGCAGAACGCCCCGCCCGCCCCGGTCAGGATGGCCACCCGGATGTCCGGATCGTCGTCCACCTGGTTCCAGGCGTCCTTCATGATCGCCATCATCTCCCCCGACAGCGCGTTGCGCGCCTCGGGCCGGTTCATGGTGACGATGAGGACATGGTCGCGCTTCTCGACAAGGCAGTGCGGCATCGCTGATTCTCCTGACTTCGAGCCTTGTCAGAAACAGTAACACGTTCTATTTTTAAGGTTGTGAGCTACAACATAGCGGACCTTGTCGAACATGCCGTCGACCTGATGCCCGACCGCGTCGCGCTGGCCGACGACGGCCGCGAGGTCACCTACGCCCAGTTGGAGGAGCGAGCGAATAAGCTTGCTCACTACCTGCAAGAACAGGGAGTCCAGCCGGGTGACAAGGTGGGCATCTACTCACGCAACACGATCGAGGCCGTCGAGGCCATGGTCGCGATCTTCAAGGCGCGGGCCGTGATGATCAACGTGAACTTCCGATATGTCGAGAACGAGTTGCAGTACATCTTCGACAACTCGGACATGGTCGCGCTGATCCACGAGCGCCGCTACAGCGACAGGGTCGCCGGCGTTCGTCCGAAGACTCCGCAGCTGCGCACCGTCGTCGTCGTCGACGACGATACGACCGGCACGATTCCCACCGCAGCGGATTCGGCGGAATACGAGACGGTGCTCGCGCAGTCCTCGGGCGAGCGCGACTTCGGCGAACGCTCCCCGGACGACCTGTACATGGTCTACACCGGTGGCACCACCGGCATGCCCAAAGGCGTGATGTGGCGGCAGGAGGACGTGTGGCGCGTGCTCGGCGCGGGCATCAACTTCATCACCGGCGAGTACGTGCAGGACGAGTGGGAATTGGCCAAGGTCGGCGCGGGCAGCCCGCCGATGGTGCGGTTCCCGATTCCGCCGATGATCCACGGCGGCGCGCAGTGGGCCACGTTCCACAGTCTGTTCGGCGGCGGCAAGGCCGTCATGATTCCCGAGTTCTCCGGGCACGGCGTGTGGCAGGCCGTCGACAAGCACAAGATCAATCTGATCTTCATCACCGGTGACGCGATGGCGCGGCCGATGCTCGACGCGCTGATCGAGGGCAACCCGGAAACCGGCCAGCCCTACGACCTGTCCAGTCTGTACGTGATGGCCAGCAGCGCGGCGCTGTTCTCGCCCACGCTGAAGGACCAGTTCCTCGAACTGCTGCCCAACCGGATGATCTCCGATTCGATCGGCTCCTCGGAAACCGGCTTCGGCGGTATCTCCATCGTGGCCAAGGGCGCAACGCACACCGGAGGCCCGCGCGTGAAGATCGACGCCTCCACCGACGTACTCGACGAGGACGGCAATCCGGTGCGGCCCGGGTCCGGTGCGGTCGGCATCCTGGCCCGGCGCGGACACATCCCGCTCGGCTACTACAAGGACGAGGCGAAGACCGCGGCGACATTCAAGGAGTTCAACGGCGTTCGCTACGCCATCCCCGGCGACTTCGCTCGCGTCGAGGAGGACGGCACGGTCACCATGCTCGGCCGCGGCTCGGTCTGCATCAACAGCGGCGGCGAGAAGATCTACCCCGAGGAGGTCGAGGGGGCGCTCAAGACGCACCCGGAGATCTTCGACGCGCTCGTGGTCGGCATCGAGGACGAGCGCTGGGGCCAGCGAGTGGTGGCGGTCGTGCAGTGCCGCGGCGAGACCCGCCCCACCCTGGAAGAACTCCGGCCCATGCTCACCCAGGAGATCGCCCCCTACAAACTCCCGCGAAGCCTCTGGTTCGTCGACGAGATCAAGCGCTCTCCGGCTGGCAAGCCCGACTACCGCTGGGCCAAAGAACAAACCCAGGCGCGCCCCGCCGACGAGCACGCCCAGGCGAGCGCGAAGTAGGACATCGCCGTCGTGGCCGGCCACGATTTATCAGCCGGTGACCGGCCACGAGACTCGGCATCGCCATGAACATCAGCAACGGCGATCGGTCTGCCGTGGTCAGCGGTTGGCGAGTTCGGCCAGTTGGTAGGCGAGGCGCTGGCGGAAGGCGGGGATGCGGGTCAGGGTGGTGAGGGCGAGGTTGCGCAAGGTGCGGGCTGGGAGTGGGCGCAGAGTCGCCATTCTGGTCATGCGGTCGGTGAAGGAGACGACGCCGAGTGCGACGGGGCGGCGGGTGGTTTCGTAGTCGTCCAGCAGGGTGTCGGGTTCGCCCGCGAGCACACGGGCCAGCAGGGGGCCGAGTGCGGCGGCGTCCTGGATGCCGGTGTTCATGCCCTGGCCGCCTGCCGGGCTGTGCACATGGGCCGCGTCCCCGGCGAGCAGGATGCGTCCGCTGCGGTAGCGATCGGCGACCCGGTGGTGCACGCGGAAGCGCGAGCTCCACAGCACCTCGCGAACCCGCACACCGCCGCCGGGGCCGCGGGCGTCCAGGATGGACTGGATGTCCGCCACGGTCGAGTGCTCGGGAGCCGTTTCCAGTGTGGCGACCACGCGGTAGCGGTTCGGCTCGTCCTCGTCGGGCAGCGGCGCGACCACGGTGACGCCCTCCGGTGAAAGGTGCAGGGCCACCTCCTCGCGCGCGATCGGCCAGTCCATCCGCACGTCGGCGAGTACGAAGGATTCCGGGTACGTCGCGCCGGTGAACCCGATGCCCGCCTGCTCGCGGACGATGCTGTGCATGCCGTCGGTACCGATGACGTAGTCGGCGCGGATGCTGCCTGGCGCGCCCGCGGCGTCGGTGTAATCGACCGTGACGCCCTCGCCTTCCTGGACGACCCGGCTGACCCGGTACGGCCGCCGCACGTCCCCGCCCGCCTTCCGCAGCCGCTTCAGCAGTACTGCTTCAGTGGTGTCCTGCGGGGTCATCAAGGTGTATGGATACCGCGTCGGCAGGCCGTCGAAGTCGATGGTGGCCAGAGTGCGGCCGCCGTCGTGAACCGTGAAGCGCGCCACGACGTCACCCGTCGCGACCAATTCCTCGGCGATGCCGAGCTGCTCGAGCACCTCGAGCGTCCTGGCGTGCACGACCGCGGCGCGTGAGGTGTTCGCGCCTTCGCTCAGCCGGTCCAGCAGAACGAAATCCACGCCCGCGTCGGCCAGCGTGATGGCGGCGGTCAACCCGGCGGGGCCCGCGCCCACGATCACGACGGAGGTTTCGGCGGGCAGCGGGTCCGGGGTGGCATTCATCGGAACTCCTCAGGTCAACGATTGTGGGCCAACGTTTGTTGGCATAACCGTAGCTGGGGTTGGTCTACAAAGTCAACAGTTGTTGGCATACACTTGTTGGCATGACTGGAGGGCATGATCAGGCGCCCGTTCGCCGCTCCGACGCCACGCGCGCCGCGATTCTGGAGGCGGCCCGTGCGCGGTTCGCCGCCGAAGGTTTCCGCAAGGCGACCATCCGCGCCATCGCCGCCGACGCCGACATCGACCCGTCCATGGTCATGCGGTACTTCGGCAGTAAAGACGGCCTTTTCGCGGCCGCGGTCGACGTCCGGCTCGAGCTGCCGGACCTCGGCTCCGCCGATCCGGACAGCCTCGGCGAACTGCTGGTGCGCCGCTTCTTCGAGATCTGGGAAGAGCAGCCGAACAAGGAGGTGCTGCTGACCCTGCTGCGCTCGTCCATTACCGACGAGGCGGTCGCCGGCCGCGTCCGCGCCATCTTCGTCGAGCAGGTATTGCCCGCCGTCCTGCGTTTCGGCGATCCAGCCGACGCTGCGCGCAGGGGCGGCCTGATCGTCACCCAGATGCTCGGCCTGGCCCTGTGCCGCTATGTGCTGTGCCTGCCCCCGGTCGTCGCCCTGACTCGCGAGCAGATCATCGCCGAGGTGGCGCCCACTCTCCAGCGCTACTTGACGTCGACGCCGGACTGAAAGCTCTCAGGCTCCGCAGCGGAGGTTCAGGGAGTGGGCGCAATCAGTTCGACGGTTGGGAAGTAGCCGCGGTACCGCGCGACGTCGCGCGTCAGCAGGCGGTACCCCGCTGCCGCTGCGTGCGCTCCGATGTAGAAGTCGGGCATTGGTGAGCGCTTCTCACCGCTGTTTCGGCGATAGCGCTGGTACGCCTTGCCCGCGAGGAAGCCTGCTCGAAACGGCAATGCTTCCCGTTCGAACTCAGCGGAAGGCAGTAGATAATCGAGTTCTTCAACGGTGTCGTACCCAACCGAGACTTCGGCGTAGATGATCGGGTTGATGACAGCTCGACCGGAATCGAGTGCGTCGGTTATCCGTTCCGCCGACCACTCTGCCCAGCGTTTGTCATTGGTCATGACGTCGAGCAGAACGCAGGAGTCGATCAGAACGGCGGATCCACGTATAGGCGTCGGGCTACTCGCCACGGAGCAAGTCCATGATCTGGTCGGTGGTCATGCCTTCGACGTCCCTGCTGCCCGCGGTGCCACGCATTCGGTTGACGAGACGTTGACCTCGGGTAGAGGCGCCTTCGGTGCGTACGATTCGTAAGGCGCCGTCGATTTCGACGATCTCCACGTCGTCACCCTCGCGAAGGTTGTGCTTGGCGCGAAGGTGGGCGGGGATCGTTACTTGCCCCTTGCTGTTCAGCAGCATCGCAGCGTCCTCTCAACGTGTGTTCGTAGTAATCCTATTACGTATTACATACGCTGCGAAACCGCTGATCCGCTCCACAACCGTCGGTCTGCGAAGTGTGGCGGGCCCGACCGGTGGTGAATCGCTCAGGCCGGGCTACCGGCCAGCAGCGCGCCCAACGCGCGCAGGTGGTCGGTGCTCGCGCCGAGGGCGAACTCGTTGTGTTTGGCGGCGGTGAAGTAGTTGTGCACGATGTGGTCGCGGTCGATGCCGACGCCGCCGTGCACGTGGACGACGGTGTGCGCGACGCGGTGGCCGGCGTCGGCGGCCCAGAACTTCGCGGTGTGCACCGCCTCGGCGGCGGGCAGGTCCTCCGACAGCAGCCACGCCGCCTGGGTCACCGCCAGGCGCAGGCCTTGGACGTCGATATAGGCGTCGGCGAGCCGTTGCGCGACGGCCTGGAAGCTGCCGACCGCCTTGCCGAATTGCTCACGCTCCCTGGCGTAATCGGCGACCAGATCGAGCGCGCGTTCCAGGGTGCCCAGCTGTAGGGCGCTCAGGCCGAGCCAGGCGCGCACGAGGATCCAATCCAGGATCTCCGGGCCTCCGGATACAGTGCCGACCAGTTCGGCGGGCGTGTCGGTGAGTTCGACCACGAACTCCGGGCTGCGGTCGACGACCTGCTGCGCCGTCACCGTCGCCGCCGACGGATCGACCAGGAATACCGCGGCGGTCCCGGACACCGTGGCGGGCACCAGGATTCGCTCGGCCCGGTTGGCGAAGGGCACCGTGGTCTTGGCGCCGGTCAGCCGCCAGCCGTCATCGGTCTCTACCGCGGTCGTGGTCGGGGCGGCCGGTTCCCAGTTGCGCTCCTCGGCCAGCGCCACCGTGAGGACGACGCCGCCCGCGCCCGCCCGGGTGGCCAGATCCTGTTGCGCCGTATCGCCGAATCGCGCCAGCGCGCCCGCGCCGAGCACGATCGACCACAGATACGGCACGGCCGCGAGGTGCTTGCCCAGCTCACGCAGGATGGCGGTCTGCTCGAGCGAGCCGAGATCGCTGCCGCCGACCGATTCGGGCAGGGCCGCCGCGAGCACACCGGTCTCGGCCAGCGAATGCCACAGCGGCTGGTCGAATCGCTCGGCGTCCGCTTCCGCTCCGCCGCCACGGTTGCCGTCGAGTTCGCGCAGCCGGTCGGCGGTGACCAGCTTGCCGCACACCTCGCCGGTCAGCCGGGCGAGATCCAGTTGGGCTTCGGTGGGAGTGAAATCCATGGTGGGGTACCTGCTTTCGATCAGCGCGCCGCGGCAGGCTGCTTGAGGGCGGTCATGGCGATGATGTCGCGCTGCACCTCGTTGGTGCCGCCGCCGAAGGTCAGGATGAGCGCGGCGCGGTGCATCCGTTCCAATCGCCCGCGCAGTTGCGCGCCGGGGGAGTCCTGGCGCAGGTACGCATGCGGACCCAGCACCTCCATGAGCAACCGGTAGGCCTCGGTGGCCAACTCGGTGCCGTACACCTTGCAGGCCGAGGCGTCCCACGGCCGCGGAGCCGCATCGCCGCCCGCGTCGGCCCGGCTGGCGATCTCCCAGTTCAGCAGCTTGAGGTATTCGACCTTGGCGTGCACCTTGGCCAAGTTGAGCTGCACCCACTCCCGGTCGATCACGCGGGATCCGTCGGCTGCCTTGGTGTCGCTCGCCCACTCGACGGTCTGACGCAGCGCCAGCGCCAGCGGCGCGGCCGAGGTGAGCGCGACCCGCTCGTGGTTGAGCTGGTTGGTGATGAGTGCCCAGCCGCCGTTCTCCTGACCGACCAGGGCGCTCGCGGGCACCCGGACGTCCTGGTAGTAGGTGGCGCTGGTGTCCGGTCCCGCCATGGTGTGCACGGGCGTCCACGAGAAGCCTTCGGCGGTGGTCGGCACGATGAGCATGCTGATGCCCTTGTGCTTCTTGGCCGTCGGGTCGGTGCGCACGGCCAGCCAGACGTAATCGGCGTAGGCGATCAGGCTGGTCCACATCTTCTGGCCGTTGATCACGTAGTCGTCGCCGTCGCGGACCGCGGTGGTGCGCAGGCTGGCCAGGTCGGTGCCCGCGCCCGGTTCGGAGTACCCGATGGAGAAGTGCAATTCACCGGCCGCGATCTTGGGCAGGAAGAATTTCTTCTGCTCCTCGCTGCCGTAGTGCATGATCGTGGGCGCGACCGAGTTGATGGTCAGGAACGGCACCGGCGCGCCCGCGATCGCGGCCTCGTCGGTGAAGATCAGCTGGTCCATGGTGGGCCGGTCCTGGCCGCCGTACTCCTTGGGCCAGCCCAGCGCCAGCCAGCCGTCGTGGCCCATCTGCTGGACCACCTCCCGGTAGACGTTGCCCTGCCCGTACTCGCCGGTCTGCGCGCTCAGGGCCGCCCTTCGTTCAGGGGTGATGAGCCGCGCGAAGTAGTCGCGCAGCTCAGCGCGCAGCTGCTCCTGTCGGGGCGTGTACGCAATGCGCATCGCAATACCTCTTGGGGATGGTCGGCCGACCGAGCTTGCGGAGTCGGCGGGGGTGGGCAGGGCCGAGCCTTCGTTGGATCGGGTTCCCCCGATCATTGCATATGGACTGAAACATGTTCCAGTATTGATAGTGAATCCCCCGATGACGCCGCGGTGGAGCGGATCGGCTTGTTACGCTTCCGCCAACGTGGTGGTAAAGGAGTTGCCATGAAGATCAGTGTCGATCCGGACCAGTGCGAAGCTAACGGAATCTGTGTCGGAATCGCCCCCGACGTGTTCGAACTCGATGACGAGGACGTGCTGCACATCGCGAACGCCGACGTGCCCGACGATCGGCTCGCCGATGTCGAGGATGCCGTCGCGCAGTGCCCCAAGGCCGCGCTGCGGCTACAGTGACCGACCCTTGCCGTAAGTTGGAACACGTTCTAGAGTCGGCCGCGTGAGCAATGATCTGAGCCTTGCGGGCCGAGTAGCGATCGTGACCGGCGGCGGAGCTGGACTTGGGCGGGCCGAAGCGCTCGCGCTCGCCGGGGCCGGCGCGTCGGTGGTGGTCAACGACCTCTCGGAGTCCGACGCGGTCGCCGACACGCTCGGTGAGATCCGGGCGCTCGGCGCCAAGGCGGAGTTCGTCGCGGGCAGCATCGCCGAGCGCGCGACCGCCGACGCGCTGATCCGCACCGCGCAGGAATCCTTCGGGTCGGTCGACATCGTGGTCAACAACGCGGGCATCACACGCGACCGGATGCTGTTCAACATGTCCGACGAGGACTTCGACGCGGTGCTCGCGGTGCACCTGCGCGGGCATTTCCTGTTGTCGCGCAATGCCGCCGCCTACTGGCGCGGCAAGTCGAAGCAGGCGGGCGCGCCGGTCTACGGCCGGCTGATCAACACCTCGTCGGAAGCGGGATTGCTCGGCCCGGAGGGGCAGGCGAACTACGGCGCCGCGAAGGCGGGCATCACCGCGCTGACCCTCTCGGCCGCGCGGGCACTGTCGCGCTACGGGGTGCGCGCCAACGCCATCGCGCCGCGTGCGCGCACCGCGATGACCGAGGCGGTGTTCAGTCCGGCCCCGGAAGGGAAGCCCGATCCGCTGTCGCCTGAGCACGTGGCACGACTGGTCGCCTACTTGGCCTCGCCTGCGGCGGATGCGGTCAACGGGCAGTTGTTCATCGTCTACGGGGGAATGGTGGCGCTCATGGCGGCGCCGGTCGTCGAGCGCCGATTCGACGCGGACGCGGGGCAGTGGTCGGCTCAGGACCTCGCCGACACGCTGGGCGGCTACTTCGCCGATCGTCCGGAGGGGCGGACCTTCTCGGCATCTTCGCTGATCGACCTGGGGTGAGCGGCGGCGGCTTGCCGCCGGTGTGCTACTGATCAAGTGTCCAGCTGTTGATCGGGGGATCGGTGCTTGGTAGACATAGGGACGGGTTATGTCCTACCTCACAAAGGTGGGATCATTTCCCTCTGACACCGGTTTCAAATAAATACGCCGATTTTTCGAGAAACTGCACTTCAAAAGTGTGAAAAGTGCTTCCGGCAACACGGTGAACATGTTCTAATCGTACCGGCGGTGCGGCCACGGTGAAGATTCGCGCCGTGTTGCTGTATACGCCGGTTGAGCAAGGAGGATCGCGGATGAACGAGGTCCTTGCCGTGCCGTTGCGGGCTGTCGGTGGCTTCTTCGAACTCACCGCCGATGTCGCACGTTCGAGCGTGCGCAGACCCTTTCAATGGCGGGAGTTCATCGACCAGTCCTGGTTCATCGCGCGGGTATCGATCGTGCCCACATTGCTGGTGGCCATTCCGTTCACCGTTCTGGTGAGCTTCACGCTGAACATTCTGTTGCGGGAGATCGGCGCGGCCGATCTCAGTGGGGCCGGCGCCGCGTTCGGTTCGGTCACCCAGGTCGGGCCGATCGTCACCGTGCTGATCGTCGCGGGGGCGGGCGCTACCGCGATCTGCGCCGATCTCGGCGCTCGCACGATCCGCGAGGAAATCGACGCGATGCGGGTGCTCGGCATCAATCCGGTCCACCGCTTGGTGGTCCCCCGCGTGCTCGCCTCGATGTTCGTCGCGTTGATGCTCAACAGCCTGGTGTGCACGATCGGCATCGTCGGCGGATTCCTGTTCTCGGTGTATTTGCAGGACGTGAACCCCGGTGCGTTCGTCAATGGCATCACGCTGCTCACCCATCTGCCCGAGCTGATCATTTCGGAGGTGAAAGCCGGGTTGTTCGGGCTGATCGCCGGACTGGTCGCCTGCTATCTGGGCCTGAATGTCAGAGGTGGACCCAAGAGTGTCGGTGATGCGGTGAATCAGACCGTAGTCTTCGCTTTTATGGCCCTGTTCGTCGTGAACGTGGTGGTCACCGCCGTCGGCATCAAGTTCACGGTGCGGTGACGCGATGGCCTTCGTAATCGAATCCCGCTTTCCCCGCACCATCCGGCGGATGCGCCGGATGTCGGACTCGCTCGATTCGGTGGGCAAGCACGCCGTGTTCTATGCCCAGGCGATCGGTTCGATTCCGCGGGCGCTGCTGCACTATCGCACCGAGACCATCCGGTTGATCGCCGAAATCAGCATGGGTAGCGGCGCGCTGGCGGTGATCGGCGGCACGGTGGTGATCGTCGGGTTCCTCACCCTCTTCGCGGGCGGCACCATCGCCGTGCAGGGCTACAGTTCACTGGGCAATATCGGCGTCGAGGCGCTGACCGGCTTCTTCGCCGCGTTCATCAACGTCCGCATCGCGGCGCCGGTGATCTCCGGCATCGGCCTGGCCGCCACCATCGGGGCAGGCGCCACCGCGCAGTTGGGCGCGATGCGGGTCGCCGAGGAGATCGACGCGCTGGAGTCGATGGCGATCCGGCCGGTGCCCTACCTGGTCGGCACCCGCGTGCTGGCCGGGATGATCGCGATCGTCCCGCTCTACGCGCTCGCGGTGATCGCCTCGTTCCTGGCCAGCCGGTTCGCCACCGTGGTGATCTACGGGCAGTCGGCGGGCGTCTACGACCACTACTTCTCCACGTTCCTCATCCCCAGCGACATCCTCTGGTCGTTCGCCCAGGCGATCTTCATGGCCTTGGCGGTCATGATGATCCACACCTACTACGGCTACAACGCCGCGGGCGGGCCGGTCGGCGTGGGTGTCGCGGTGGGCAACGCGGTGCGGGCCTCGCTGGTCGCGGTGGTCACGGTGACGCTGCTGATCTCGCTGGCCATCTACGGCACCTCCGGCAACTTCCATCTCTCCGGATAAGCGACATGGCGGAATCGAAGCAAACAGACAGCCGCCTTCTGCGGGCGCTGCGCGGCGGGCTCGGCCTGAAACTGGCCGGGGCCGCGATGGTGCTCGCGCTGGTCGCCGTCGTGACGGTCGCGATGATCATGTTCGTCGGCGGATTCACGTCCACGGCCACCGTGACGGTGGACGCGCCGCGCAGCGGCCTGGTGCTGGACCCGGACGCCAAGGTGAAGGTCCGCGGGGTCGAGATCGGGCGCGTCGCGTCCGTCGACCACACCGCCGAAGGCGCCAGGTTGAAGCTGGCCCTCGATCCGGAACTGCTGAAGCTGGTGCCGTCCAACGCGGACGTCGACATCAGGTCCACCACGGTGTTCGGCGCGAAGTACGTCAACTTCGTCGTGCCGCCGCAGCCGTCGACGAAATCGCTGCAACCGGGCGCGGTCGTCACGGCGCAGCGGGTGACCGTCGAGTTCAACACGCTGTTCCAGCACCTGTCCGACGTGCTCGCCCAGATCGAGCCGGAGAAGCTGAACGCCACGCTGTCCGCACTGGGCACCGCCCTGCAGGGACGCGGCGAGAAGCTGGGCGAACTGCTCGAGCGCAGCGATGCCTACCTGCGCGACATCAACCCGTATCTGCCCACGCTGCAACAGGATCTGGCGAAGACCGGCGAGGTCACCGACCTGTACGCCGACACGGTGAACGACCTGCTGCGCACGGTGGACAACTTCCGGGTCACCGGCAACACCCTGACCCAGGAGCAGGACAGCCTGGACAACGTCCTGGTGAATCTCATCGGGCTGGCCGACACCACCGGTTCGGTGCTGCGCGAGAACGAGAACCAACTCGGCACGGCGCTGGACCTGCTGCGCCCGACCACCGGACTGCTGGAGGAGTACGCGCCCGCGCTGTACTGCCTGATCGGCGGCCTCGGCAAGGCGCTTCCGCTGGGTGAGGCGGTCTTCGGCGGTCTGCAGGAGGGCGTCGCGCTCAACACCGGCTTCATGTACGGCGCGAAGCCCTACACCTATCCGGAGGATCTGCCCAAGGTCAACGCGACCGGCGGTCCGCAGTGCGCCGGCCTGCTGGACCGCGAGCCGGGCAGCCACGCCGACTACGTCGTCACCGATACCTCGGAGGGACTCGTGTACACACCGTCGACGACGCTGACGGTCAACCCACCGAAGATCTTCCAGCTCCTGTTCGCCGGACTACCGGGGGTGCCGCGCCCGTGAGGAACACCGCGACGACCGTCAAGCTGGCCATTTTCACGCTGGTGATGACGCTGATCTTCGCCGGCTTGGCGGTCGTCTTCAGCCAGATGCGCTTCGCGCGGGAGAACGGCTACCACGCCGTGTTCACCAGCTCATCGGGCATGCTGCCCGGCGCGAAGGTGCGCATCGCGGGCGTGCCGGTCGGCTCGGTCACTTCCGTGCGGGTCGGCAAGGACTATCTGGCGCACGTCGAGTTCGACGTCGACCGCGAGTACCGGCTGCTCACCAGCACCCGCGCGGCGATCAAATACGAGAACCTGGTCGGCGACCGATATCTCGAGCTGGCGGAGGGGCCGGGCTCGAACCGCGTGCTACAGCCCGGCGGGACCATCACCAAGGAACAGACCGCGCCGGCACTCGATCTCGACATGCTGCTCGGCGGGTTCCGTCCGCTGCTGCGCGGCCTGGATCCCGGCCAGGTCAACGACCTGACCAACGCCTTGCTCCAGATCTTCCAGGGCCAAGGCGGCACGCTGGTGTCCTTGCTCAACAGCGGCGGCTCGTTCGCCAAGACGCTGGCCGACCGGGACGCGCTGATCGGCAGCGTGATCGACAACCTGAACACCGTCCTGCAGACCATCGATCAGCGCGGTGACCAGTTCGCCACCACGATCGCCGAGTTGCAGCGCCTGATCAGCGGCTTGGCGGCCGACAAGGACCAGATCGGCGACGCCATCCCGCGGATCGCCGGGGCCACCGGCGATCTCACCGACTTGCTCGCCCAGGCCCGTCCCGACCTGCAGGGCACCATCGAGCAGACCGGACGCCTCGCGACCAACCTCGACGCCGGGTCCGACACCGTCGAGTGGGTGCTGCAGCGGCTGCCCGAGACCTATCGGCAGCTAATACGCATCGGCTCCTACGGTTCGTTCCTCCAGCTCTACGTCTGCTCGACGAACTTCCTGGTGGACGGCCCGAACGGACAGACGATGAAGATCAACATGCCCGGGGCGCAGACGACCGGAAGGTGTGCGGACAACCGATGAACGAGCAGCGATCACCCGCCATCACCATCGGCATCGTCGGCATCGTGCTTGCGGTGGCGGTGGCGCTGTCGGCACTGCAATTCGACCGGCTGCCGTTCATCCGTTCCGGCGCCACGTTCACCGCCTACTTCGCCGACGCGGGCGGACTGCTGCCCGGCGACGCGGTCCAGGTCGCGGGCGTGCGGTCCGGGCGGGTCGAGGACGTCAGCCTGGACGGCGCGAAAGTGCTCGTCCGGTTCACCCTCGCGGAATCGATCGTGCTGGGGGAGAAGACCTCCGCGGCGATCAAGACCAACACGGTGCTCGGACGCAAGTCGCTGGAGGTGACGCCGTCCGGCCCCGGCGCGCTGCGCGCCGACGACACCATCCCGCTCGACCGCACCACCTCGCCGTATTCGCTCAACGAGGCGTTGAGCGACTTGGCCGGCACGGTGCACGGCCTGGACATGGAGCGGGTCGACCAGACGCTCGACGCGCTCTCGGCGACGTTCGCCGACACGCCGGCGCCGCTGCGCTCGGCGCTCGACGGTGTCACCGCGCTGTCGCGCAGCATCAACGCGCGCGACCAGGCGCTGTCGGATCTGTTGCGCCGGGCGCAGAACGTGACCAAGATCCTCGCCGACCGCGGCAACCAGATCAACGCGCTGCTGCTGGACGGCAACGAGCTGCTCGGCGAGCTGGACCGGCGGCGTACCGCGCTGGGACAGCTGATCGTGTACGTCAACGGGCTCGCCCAGCAGCTGTCCGGCTTGGTCGCCGACAACGAGGCGCAGCTCGAGCCCGCTCTGGACAAGCTGAACTCGGTGCTGGCGCTGTTGCAGCGCAACAAGCAGAACCTCGCCGACGCACTGGTCGGGCTCGGCCCGTTCGCGGCGGCGCTCGGCGAGCAGGTCGGCAGCGGCCCGTACTTCCAGGCGTACGTGATCAACGCCGCGAGCAAGACGCTGCAACCTCTGGTGGACGCGCTGGTGTGGCCGCAGCACCTGCCGCACGATCTGCAGAGCTACCTCACGCCGCCCCCGTCGATCGAACCCGCGATACAGGAGCCGCCGCGATGAGTGGGCACAACCCGTCCATCCTTCACCCGTCGCGAGCCGACGACCGACCGGCCCCGACGACAGGGGAGTCGCGTCCGGGGGGATGCGCATGCTGAGCGTCGTCGTACGGAAACTGCCCCGATGGGCGCTGGTGGTGGCCGGGGTCGTGGTCGCCGCGCTGGTGGTCGCCGTCGCGTGGAACGGCATAACCCGGATCGGGACCACCAAGGTCACCGCCTACTTCCCGTCCACCTCCGGCCTGTACGCCGGTGACGACGTGCGGGTCCTCGGCGTCCAGGTCGGCCGGATCGACTCGATCGAACCCGGCCCCGACCGGGTGAAGGTGACCATGACCCTCGATCGCGGTGTCGATGTCCCCGCCGACCCCAAAGCGGTGATCATCTCGCCTTCGCTGGTGTCGGCGCGCTTCATCCAGCTCGCGCCCGCCTACACCGGCGGCCCGAAGCTGACCGACGGCGGCGTTATCCCGATCGAGCACACCGCGGTGCCGGTCGAGTGGGACGACATCAAGGCCGAGTTGTCCAAGCTCGCCACCGCTTTGGGCCCGGTCGGTGACGACAAGCAGGGTTCGTTCGGCCGGTTCGTCGACACCGCCGCCGAGAACCTCGACGGCAACGGACAGCGGTTCCGCGACACCCTACGAGAACTGTCGGCCACGCTGAGCACGCTCTCGGACGGTCGCACCGACCTGTTCGGCACCGTGCGCAACCTGCAGAAGTTCGTCGAGGTGCTGTCGGCGAGCAACGAGCAGATCGTGCAGTTCGGCGGGCGGCTGGCGTCGGTGTCCTCGGTGCTGGCCGGCGTCTCGGCCGATCTCGGCGCCGGGCTGGACAATCTGGACACGGCGATAGTCGACGTGCGCCGTTTCATCGACGGCAGCGGCGCCGAACTCACCGAGGGTGTGCAGCGGCTGGCCGACGCCACCCAGGTACTGGTCGACAAGCGGCCGGAACTGGAACGGGTCCTGCACTCCGGCCCGACCGCGCTGGTGAACTTCTACCAGATCTACAAGCCGGCCCAAGGCACCCTGACCGGCGCGATCGCGTTGAACAACCCCGCCGATCCGCTCGGCTTCCTCTGTGGTTCGGTCCGCGCGCTGGAGACCAACGACTCCGATCGCAGCGCCGACCTCTGCGCGCAGTACCTGGCGCCCGTGATCAACAGCCTGAGCATGAACTACGTGCCGATCATGACGAACCCGGCCAGCGGCGTCACCGCCTTCCCCGACCAACTGGTGTACACCGATCCCAGCCTGGCCGGGCGGGTCGAGAGCCAGACCCCGGCGCAGCCGCAGCCCGCTCCGGTGCGCGTGCCGGACGGCATCGCCGGGCTGGCGATCCCGGGGCTGACAGGAGGAGTGCGATGATGCCGACGCGGCGAATGCGCCGCACCGCCGCCGTCGCGGTGGGGCTGGCGGTGGCGCTCGGCGTCTGCGGCTGTGAGTGGGACGGCCTGAACTCGCTGCCGATGCCCGGCACCGAGGGCACCGTGCCCGGCTCCTACCAGGTGCGCATCCAGATGCCGAACGTGACCACACTGACCAGGAACTCGCCGGTCCGGGTGCACGACGTGACGGTCGGCACCGTCTCGAAGATCGAGGTGGAGGACTGGCACGCGCTGGTCACCGTGACGCTCAACCCGGACGTGGACCTGCCCGCCAACGCGGTCGCGAAGATCGGTCAGACGAGTCTGCTGGGATCCAACCATCTCGAGCTCTCCGCCCCGGTCGATCAGCCGCCGGAAGGGCGGTTGCGGGCGGGCGATGTCATCCCGCTGGCGCGGGCCGGAACGTTCCCGACCACCGAGCAGGTGTTGTCCTCGCTGTCGGTGGTGCTCAACGGCGGTGGCGTCGCACAGCTGGAAACCATCACCCGGGAACTCAATTCCGCGCTCACCGGGCGGGAGGAGGCCATCCGGGACCTGCTGCCGCAGCTCGACGCGCTGACCACGAACCTGGATCGCCAGACCGGCGACATCATCGCCGCCATGAGCGGACTGGACCGGCTCGGTGGCCAGCTCGCCGAACAGCGTGACGTGGTGGCGGCGGCCATCGAGCAGATCCATCCCGCGTTGACCGTGCTGGCCGACCGCAGGGCGAACATCACCAGGGCGCTCAGCGCGCTGGGCGAGCTGAGCGACGTAGTCCGGCGCATCGTCGACGCCAGCGGCAACGACCTGAAGGCCAATCTGCGCAGCCTCGTGCCTGCGCTGAAGTCGCTGTCGGATACGGGCGGCAACCTGACCGAGGCGCTGAAGATCCTGGCCACCTTCCCCTTCCCGATGAAGAATCTGGACCACGCGATCAAGGGCGATTACCTCAACCTGTTCATGACCGTGGACATCACCGGACGCCGCCTGGATTCGAACTTCCTGACCGGAACGCCGCTGGGCGGGCGGTTCGGCGGCGTGGAAGGCGCCCTCGGCAGCTTCGCGCCCGGCACGGCCGCGCAGAACGGCGACCCGGCCACCGGGCCGCTGCAGGCGCCGCCGCCCGCGGAGAGCCAGCCCGCTCCGACCATTCCTGGTCTGCCGCCGATACCCGGCCTGCCCGCCATTCCCGGGCTGACCGTGCCCTTGCCGGGCAACTCCGCGCCACAAGGGGGTCCGGGACAGTGAAGCTCACCCGGTTCGTCCGTACCCAGCTGATCATCTTCTCCGTGCTGACGGTGATCGGCCTGGTGATCATGGGCGGGACATACGTGAAGCTGCCCGCGATGTTCGGCATCGGGCGCTACGAGGTCACGGTGCAGCTGGCCGCGACGGGCGGTCTCTACCCGACGGCGAACGTCGCCTACCGCGGCACGAACGTCGGTGTGGTGAAAGAGGTCCGGCTCACGCCCGTGGGCGTCGACGCGCGACTGTCCATCGCCAGCGACTACAAGATCCCCGCCGACGTCGACGCGTGGGTGCGCAGCGTCTCCGCGGTCGGCGAGCAGTACGTGGACCTGGTGCCCGCCGAGAACCGCACGGGCGGAAACCTGCGCGACGGCAGCGTGATCCCGGTGGAGCGCACCAAGCTGCCGCAAGACGTCGGCGCGCTGCTCGACCAGGCCGACCGGTTGCTGTCGAGCGTCGCGGACACCCGGCTGCGGCAGGTCATCGACGAGGCGTTCCTGGCCTTCAACGGCGCCGGACCGGATCTGCAGCGGTTCATCGACTCCGCGTCGCTGCTGGTGCAGGAAGCGCAGGCCAACGCCGAACCGACGAAGCAGTTGCTCGACCAGATCGGGCCACTGCTGGACACCCAGACCCGCTCGGACGCGGCGATCCGTTCCTGGACCGCCGATCTGGCGACGGTCACCGATCAGCTGCGCGGCCACGATCCCGCGTTGCGCGGTGTGCTGCGCGAGGGCCCGTCCGGGATGCAGCGGGTGACCGACCTGTTCGACGATCTGCGTCCGACGCTGCCGCTGCTGCTGTCGAACCTGGTCAGCGTCGGCCAGGTCGCGGTCACTTATCACGCCGGCCTGGAGCAGATCCTGGTGATCTACCCGCCGCTGGTCGCCGCGCTGCTGACCGCGGTCCGCGGCCCGCTGGAATACGGCGCGCTGGTCGACTTCATGGCGTTGGTCAACGACCCGCCCGCGTGCACCACCGGCTTCCTCCCACCGGACCAGCGCCGCTCGCCGAGCGAGCTCGACACTCCCGACACCCCGCCCGGCCTGTACTGCAAGGTGCCGCAGGACGCGCCCGAGGCGGTGCGCGGCATCCGCAACACGCCGTGCGTGGAGGTGCCCGGTGTGCGCGCCCCGACGCCGGAACTGTGCCGGACCGGGTACGTTCCGGTGGGCGACAACCCGCCGTTCGGGCCGCCGCAGCCGGTCGCGCCCGCGGCAGCGCCGGCGGCGGAGCCCGACGAACCCCCGGTCGTGGCACCGGCGAGTTACGGCGGCGACACACCCGCCGCCGCCCGCGCGTACGACCCGGCCACCGGCGCGTACATCGGCACCGACGGGCGGACATACCGACAGGGCGATATCGGACCGGGCGGTTCGGGCACGGTACCGTCGAGCTGGCAGGCGATGCTCGAGGAGCAGCAACGATGAGTGAGAGCAACGGAGAAGGCCACCGCTCGCGACGGCGTGCGGTGCGCTCGGCCGGGCCCCCGGTCGAGGAGAACGCGACACCCACCGGCGCGAAGACAGCGGCGCCCGAGGTTCCCACTGCCCGCGAGACCGCGCCCGCCGCCGATAGCGGGACGAGTTCAGTTGCGGCCGAGTCGGACCTCCCGGCCGCCCCGGCACCGGTCACGGGCGATGCGATTGATGCGACCACCGACGCGGACACGGCGGTCGCACTGACGAAAGCAGACGCGCAGTCGTCCCCCGAGGCGACGCCGACCGAACAGAAGACCGCTCCCAGCAAGGGGCCGCAACCTCCCGCGAGTGCTCGCGACCGCTGCCGCCGCGTTGCTGGTCATCGCGCTGGTATGCGGTGCGGCCCTCTCGGTTCTCGCGATGCGCTCGGCGCACGAACGCGACGAGCGGCGCGCCGAATACGTCGAGACCGCCAGGCAGGCGGTCGTCAACCTGACCACCATCCGCGCCGATTCGGCCAAGCAGGACATCGACCGGATCCTCTCGCTGGCCTCCGGCGAGTTCAAGACCGAGTTCGACGGCCGGGTCGACCCGTTCACCAGCATCGTGCAGCAGGCCAAGGTGGTTTCCAGCGGCGAGATCGTGGAGGCCGCGCTGGAGAGCGACGACGATCGCTCCGGGCGGGTGCTGGTCGCGGCCAAGCAGACGCTGACCAACGCGGGCCAGGCCGAGCCGCAGACCAGGTATTACCGGTTCCGGGTCACCGTGTCGCGCGGCGACACCGGGCTGACCGTGTCCGATGTGGAGTTCGTGGCATGAGCGGCGACAGCAGGAACGGAATGCGAGCCAGGATCCTGCTCGCGGTGCTCGGGGTGGTGGTCGCGGCCGCCGCGGTGCTCGGCGGCGTGAACGGCTACCGCTACTGGGATGACCGGCAGGCCGAGCAGTCGCGCAAGGACGCGGTGGCGACGGCGGGGCGCACCGCCGAGGCCATGTTCACCTACACCCCGCAGACCGTGGACACCGAGCTGCGCAAGTCCGCCGACAATCTCACCGGCGACTTCCGCGAGGACTACCTGACGCTGATCGATAAGCAGATCGCGCCGGGCGCCAAGGAGAAGCAGCTCACCGTCACCGCGACCACGCAGGCGGGCGGCGTCATCTCCGCCGACCGCTCGCACGCGCAGGTTCTGCTGTTCCTCAACCAGGTCATGACCAGCAAGGACACCCCGCAGGGCACCACTACCGGCAGCCGCGTGCGCGTCAGTTTGACGAAATCCGACTCGCGCTGGCTGGTCGAGGCGGTCACCCCGGTCTGAGACGGGTGGCCGCGGCCGATGCGCCGCTAGGACTCCGACGACGGCCTGCGGGGTAGCCGCACGGTGAACGTCGTCCCCATCTCGGTCGAACTCCGGACGCCGACCTCGCCGCCGTGCGCGGTCACCAGCGCCTGCACGATGGACAAGCCGAGCCCGGTGCCGCCGCTGGACCGGGCGCGTGAGGCGTCGGCGCGATAGAAGCGCTCGAAGACACGTTCGGCCTGCTCCGGCGGCAGACCGGGGCCGGTGTCGGCCACCTCGAGCAGCACGTCGTCGGGGCCGGGCGTCAGCAGCACCGTCACCTTCGCGTCGGGCGCGGTGTGCGTGACGGCGTTGTTCAACAGATTCGTCAGAACTTGGCGCAGTCTTGCCTCGTCGCCGACCACCTCGAGCGTTCCCTCGCCCGGTTCGATCTTCAGCTCGACGGTGCGGGCGGGGCCGTCGGCCTGTCCGGCGGCGACCACGGCGCGCGCGTTGTGCACCGCGTCGCTGGCGACGGCGAGCAGGTCGACCGGGCCCAGTTCCAGCGGGCGATGGGCGTCCAGTCGCGCGAGCATCAGCAGGTCTTCCACGAGCACGCCCATCCGCTGGGATTCCCGCTCGATGCGGTCCATGAACGCGGCGGGCTCGTCGGTGGCGCCTTGGCGATACAGTTCGGCGAACCCGCGGATCGTCGTCAGGGGGGTGCGCAGCTCGTGACTGGCGTCGGCGATGAAGCGGCGCATGCGTTCCTCGGACCGGCGCGCCGCCTCCTCGGACGCGGCGGTCGCGGTGAAGGCGCGCTGGATCTGCGCGAGCATGCCGTTCAGCGACCTGGACAGCCGGTCCACCTCGGTGTCGGCGCCGCGCACGGGGACGCGGCGGTGCAGGTCGCCGCGGGCGATGGCCGCGGCGGTGCTCTCCACCCGGCGCAGCGGCCGCAGACTGCGCCGCACCACGAAGTACGCGATCACCCCCAGCACGGCCAGCACGATCGCCCCGACGATCAGTTCGAGCATCACCAGCCGGTGCACGGTGTCGGTGTTCTGGGTGAGCGGCAACGCCACCGTCGTGGTGCCCTCCGGCGTGCGCAGTGTCAGCGCGCGCCACTGGATCGGTGCTCCGTCCACGGAGCCGACGGTGTACGGCTCTGGTCGCGGTGTCGATGGCAGATCCGGCACGGCGTCGACGGCGAACGCCCGGAGGAAGAACACGTGCCCGTCACTACGCACCGAGCGCACATAGAACTGGCTCGGAGCGTGACGCGATTCCGCGGGCAGCACCGGCGGTGGCGGTCCCCGCCTGGACCATTCCATCGCGCCCTCGCGCAACTGCTGGTCGGTCCGGTCGGTCAGCTGCTGTTCCAGGGCCGAGGTGACCACCATGCCCGAGACGAGCAGGCCGAGCCCGGCGGTGAGCACCAGCAGAACCGTCAGCGTCACACGCAGTGGGACCGCCGAGAGCAGACCGGATACCTTCGCGCGCGCCGTGACGAGCCGGCCGGGGCTCATGTACCGCTCTTGCGATGGGGCGCGCGCATGACGTAGCCGACCCCGCGCAGAGTGTGGATCAACCGTGTGTCCCCGGTGTCCACCTTCTTGCGCAGGTAGGAGACGTAGGTCTCCACCACGCCGACCTCGCCGCCGAAGTCGTAGCGCCACACGTGGTCGAGGATGCGCGGCTTGCTCAGCACGGTGCCCGCGTTGACCATGAAGTAGCGCAGCAGCGTGAACTCGGTGGGCGACAGGGCGACCGGCTCGCCCGCCTTCCACACCTCATGGGTGTCGTCGTCGAGCTCGATGTCCTCGAAACGGATCCGCGGACTCTCTCGCTGCGGCGCGGCGTGACCCGCGCGGCGCAGGATGACCCGCAGCCGGGCCACCACTTCTTCCAAGCTGAACGGCTTGGTGACGTAGTCGTCGGCGCCCAGCGTGAGGCCGGTGACCTTGTCCTGCACGTCGTCGCGCGCGGTCAGGAACAACACGGGCGCGTCGATGCCGTCGGCGCGCAGCCTGCGCAGCAGGCCGAAGCCGTCCATCCCCGGCATCATCACGTCCACGATGAGCGCCTGCGGACGGAAAATGCGCGCCTTGTCCAGCGCTTGGGCTCCATCGGCCGCGGAGTCGACCTCGAAGCCCTGGTAGCGCAGGCTCACCGCGAGCAGTTCGACGATCATCGGCTCGTCGTCGACAACCAGGACCCTGGCCTCGGGGGTCTGCCGCACGGGCGCACCACTCATGGCTACATGGTCCGGCATCCGGCTGCGAGGTTCCTGGACCAAAGCTGGGTGATTGCTGTGAACGCGGGCTTCAGCGGTCGCGGTCCTCGGGGAAGACGTCCTCGTCGGTGAGCAGCGCGCTGCCCGCGACCTGGTCCTGCGCCAAGGCGTCCAGGAATGCCCGCGCCCAGCGATCCACGTCGTGGGCCAGCACCTGCCTGCGCAACGCGCGCATCCGCCTGCGTTTGACGTCGCGCTCGTCCTCCAGCGCGGCGACGATGGCGTCCTTCACGTCGTCCAGGTCGTGCGGGTTGCAGAGGTAGGCCTGCCGAAGTTCGGCCGCGGCGCCGGTGAACTCGCTCAGCACCAAGGCGCCGTTGAGCCCGCTGTGACACGCGACGTACTCCTTGGCGACCAGGTTCATGCCGTCGCGCAGCGGCGTCACCAGCATCACGTCGGCGGCCACGAAGAACGCGACCAGTTCGTCGCGCGGGATGGGGCGGTGCAGGTAGTGCACCACCGGGTAGCCGACCCGGGCGAACTCGCCGTTGATCCGGCCGACCTGGCGTTCGATGTCGCCGCGCATCTGAATGTAGCTCTCGACCCGCTCGCGACTGGGGGTGGCCAGCTGGATCATGACCGTGTCGGCAGGATCGACCCGGCCGTCGATGAGCAGCTCCTCGAGCGCGTTGAGCCGGATATCGATGCCCTTGGTGTAGTCCAGCCGGTCCACACCGAGCAGGATGTTCTTCGGATTCCCCAGTTCGGCTCGGATCTTGGCGGCGCGCTCGCGCACCGACCTGCGGCGGGAGTGTTCGTCCAGCTCGGCCGACGCGATCGAGATCGGGAACGCCCCGACCCGCACCGTACGGAACCCGACCTGGACGACGCCGAGCTTGGAGCGCACGCCGACCGAGCCGCGGGAGGTCGGTTGACCGGCCAGCCTACGGGCCAGGTAGAGGAAGTTCTGCGCGCCGCCGGGCAGGTGGAAGCCGATGAGGTCGGCGCCGAGCAAGCCCTCCACGATCTCGGTCCGCCAGGGCATCTGCATGAACAGCTCGACCGGCGGGAACGGGATGTGCAGGAAGAAACCTATGGTCAGGTCCGGGCGCAGCATGCGCAGCATCTTGGGCACCAGCTGGAGCTGGTAGTCCTGCACCCATACGGTCGCGCCCTCGGCGGCGACCTTCGCGGTGGCCTCGGCGAAGCGCCGGTTCACGGTGACGTAGGCGCTCCACCATTTGCGGTCGTAGACCGGACGCACGATCACGTCGTGGTAGAGCGGCCACAGCGTGCCGTTGGAGAAGCCTTCGTAGTAGTCGGCCACCTCTTGGGCCGACAGCGGGACCGGATGCAGTTCGAGGCCGTCCTCGATGATCGGGTCCACGTCGACGTTGGGTACGCCCGCCCAGCCGACCCACGCCCCCTTGTTGTTGCGCAGGACCGATTCCAGCGCGGTGACCAGACCGCCCGGGCTGCGTTTCCAGCGGGTGCTGCCGTCGGGCAGTCGTTCGAGGTCGACGGGGAGCCGGTTGGCGACGACGACGAAACCGGAGCCCGCGCCGGAGCCGGGGTTGTTGTCCGCCGCGGTCTCGGCGATCGAGGTCTGTCTGGCGTGCTCGGAGTCGTCGGACGGGTTCATCTGGTCCACTCACGCATCCTTTGCGCGTTGCTGTATCCCGCTGGAGTTGTGTGGTCGACGTCGCCGTTGGCGTCGAGAACGAGGTTATTCGCCTCGAGCGTTCGGTCCAATACCCAACATGGACAACAACATCCGGCACTCATCGGCGTCCTCGGCGTAAGCAGCGACCACCCGCTGCGCCTGACGCGCGGTTTCGTCGGCGAGCGGTTCCAGATCGTCGTCCGCAATGTCGTTCGCGCTGCCCTTCGCGGCCATCGTCAAGTCCTCCCGGCTTCGTGCGCACTTACCCTGCGAAAAGCCAATGGTATGCGACGCTGGGGGGTGCGCCCGCCGGGGCGTTGGCCGAAGGGCGGCGCCCGCCGTCAGGGCACCCCGGTCGGTGCGCCGATCCCCGCGGTCCCTATACCGTGGGGGAAGCGCAGCACCAACTCCACGAAAGGGTCGATATGCCGCTGGCCACGGTGAACGGGATTTCCCTCAACTATCAGGTGAAGGGTGACCGCGCCAAGGGCACCGACGCCAAGGGCTCCGCACCGCTCGTGGTCATGATCATGGGCACCGGCAGCCCCGGCCGGGTATGGGAGCTGCACCAGGTCCCCGCCCTGGTCGCCGCCGGTTACCGGGTGTGCACCTTCGACAATCGCGGCATCGCGCCGTCCTTCGAGGCCGCCTCCGGCATGACGATCGATGATCTGGTCGCCGACACCGCCGCCCTGATCGAGTTCCTGGGCGAGGGCCCGGCGCTGGTGGTGGGCACGTCGATGGGGGCGCGCGTGGCGCAGGAACTGGCGCTGGCCCGCCCCGACCTGGTGCGCAAGGCGGTCTTCATGGCCGGACACGGGCGGCTGGACCAGTTCCAGAAGACGCTCTCGCTCGGCGAACACGAACTCGACGCGAGCGGGGTGAAGCTGCCGCCGAAATACGAGGCGGCGATCACCGCGGTCATGAACCTCTCGCCCGCGACCATGGCCGAGTCGAATGCCGCGCGCGACTGGCTGGACCTGTTCGAGTTCACCGGCGGGCCGGTCTCCCCCGGTATCCGCGCTCAGCGCAGGATGGACCACGATTTCGACCGGGTGCAGGCCTACCGGGCGATCCGCGTGCCCTGCCTTTCGGTCGGATTCGCCGACGACCGGATGATTCCGCCGTATCTGTCCAGGGAGATCGCCGAGGTGATCCCGGGCGCGCGGTACCAGGAGGTACCGGACGCCGGGCATTTCGGATATTTGGAGCGGCCCGAAGCGGTCAACAAGATTCTCCTGGACTTCTTCGGTGGCTGATTGCGAGTCGGCCGAAGTGACGACGGTCGGGGTGACAGCATAGGTAAGCGCCCAGGCGTAACGTCTTGCTTGCTAGTGTCGAAACAACGCTCGGGTTCGCTCGGCGCCAGGGTTTCGTAGTAACCCGGCACCGTGTGAACCAGGAGCGATCCCGTACATAGCGCCAGTATCCAGTGAGGTGAAATTGAGCACCAACCCCTTCGATGATGAAGACGGCCGCTTCTTCGTCCTGGTCAACGACGAGGAACAGCATTCCCTGTGGCCGGCCTTCGCAGAGGTTCCAGCCGGGTGGCGAGTCGTATTCGGTGAGGACAGCCGCGCCGCCTGCGTCGAGTACGTGGAGAAGAACTGGACCGACATGCGCCCGAAGAGCCTGCGGGACGCCATGGCCGCCGACGACGCGGCCCGGCAGGGCGCCCAGTCCTGATCGGTCCTGTGAGTGCCGCGCCCACGGCGCGGTAGGTTCGCGGCTCCGTCATGGCTCGCGTCCCGGCGGCCGCCGCTCGCGACTTCGTCGTGGGCGGGTGGTCGCTCGGACCGGAGCGGAGCCGCGAACGAGCACTGCTCGATCTCTCTTCACTCGAAAGCGGTTGTCTGGTTCGCAGGCCCGGATCGGCGTCGAACGCCGGTTCTGTTGTCACACAGTCGGCGAGCCCGGTTATGATGACAACCGCTTTCCCGCCTCCTTAGCTCAGTGGTAGAGCACTCGCCTTGTAAGCGAGCGGTCGTCAGTTCAATCCTGACAGGGGGCTCTGTCCGCCGTTGCGCGTTTCGGGGCTCGGTGGTAGACCGTGCCGAGTCGTAAGCGCGCGGTCGTCGGCAAGGGGGAAGGGGTTTGTCGATCGCTGTGCGCATCGAAGCGCAGCGTCGGGGCCGAGGTGACCGGATTCGGGTCAGTGTCCTCGCAGGGGCGGGAGTTCGCTTCGGTCATGCCATGGCTCAGGGGTGGATGATTCGCGGATCCCGGCTCGAATGGGCGACTGTCGTCGCGGTCCCGGGTAGGCGCTGGCGTGGCGCGGTACCGTCCGGTTCGAGTTCACCGCTTCGCCGACGATGGCCGACACAGTGCGCGGCAACGACTTGCGCCGGACGAGTCCGGATCAATTTCGACAGAAGACTTGGGGGAAGGTCATTCCATTCCAGCGAGGCGGGCTCAGTACACCGTCCGACCAGTATGGCGCCATCCAGCGAACGGTCAGCATATCTGACTACCGACCGACGAGCATGTTTCCGGCTAAGAGTCTGTTTGTAGTCTGGTGTGCGCAAACAGATCTCGTGAAAGGCCTGTTCAGGTCACGCGCAAACACCGGATGGGCCACAAACGGGACATGACGGCATACTTCGCGCACATTCGGGAAAATCTAGGTGCGTCGGGATCCTCATCTGCCGAAAGTTGTTGAGATGTACGAATACAACGCGACGCTGCCGACCGATACGCGGGCTCGTACGACCCAGGGGGTGCGCGATGACTGAGCTGATCGATTTCTCCGCCGCGCTGATCGAGCCGCAAGCGATCAAGGACGCCGGATACGCGGGCGTCATCGGCTACTTCAGTGATTCCCGTCCGGGCACGAATTTCGGTGCGAAACCGCTGCGGCGGGAATATTGCGACCGATTGCGCGCCATCGGGCTCGAGATAGTGACCAATTACCAGTACGGCAAGGGTGAGACGTCGGACTGGAAAGGCGGTTACGAGGCGGGCGTGCACCATGCGCGGATCGCGCTCGATTACCACTTCGCGGCAGGCGGGCCCGGATATCGTCCGCTGTATGCCCCGGTCGACGCGAATCCATCGCTGCAGGAATGGAATTCGCTGATCGCACCTTTTCTGCGTGGCTGGGCATCGGTTGTCGGTTTGGAGTGGACCGGCATGTACGGGAATGCGCGCTGCATCGAGTGGGCGCTCGAGGACGGCGTCGCCACGTGGTTCTGGCAACACAACTGGTCCGGCGATTCCTCGATCAACGGCGACCATCCGGCCGCGCACATCCACCAGATCCGCATCGACCGCGACCAGGTCGCAGGTGTCGTGGTGGATGTCGACAAAGTTCTCGCCGACGACTACGGCCAGTGGTCGAAGGCGGTGCCACCGAATCCGAACACAGGGGGAACAGTGCAGAAGCCGGAGTACGTCGAATTGGACCGAATGGGCAACTCCGCGTCCAGCCGCCACGGTGCGCGCGTGGAGAACTTCCTGCTGCACACGCAGGAAGGTAACGGGACAGCCGAGAGCCTGGCCAACTACCTCAACAATCCCGCGAACGGGGTGAGCTACCACTACACCGTCCGCGATCGCGTCGTCGTCGACGTGGTCGACACCGATCTGGCCAGCTGGTCGGTGCTGGACGCGAATCCGTTCACGATCAACCTCTGCTTCGCGGGCAGCCGCGCCGCATGGAGCCGCAGCGACTGGCTGCGCATCCGCGACGACATCCGGATCGCGGCCTGGCTCGCCGTGCAGGACGCGCGCAAGTACGGGTTCGACACGCATGTCATCGCGCCGCCCTACCAGCGGCGCCAGGGGATCTCCGACCACAAGTACGTCACCGAGTGCCTCGGTATCGGCACGCACACCGACGTGGGCCCGAATTTCCCCTGGGACGTGTTCGCCGACGACGTTCGCGGCTTCGCCACCGGCGAGCCGGGCGGATCGGAGCCGAACGCGATCAACGATTGCGCGGCCGCGAATCCGTGGCTGGGCAACCGGATCACGGAAGGGGAGATCGCTACGCCCGACGGCTCAGGGCGCTTCGCCCAGTTCGAGCACGGTTACATCTATTGGCACCCGGACACCGGCGCGCACGCCATCCCGGAGACGCTGTGGGGAAAGTTCGAGCAGTTGGGCTGGGAGGCAGGGCCGCTCGGCTACCCGATCACCGGCCGCACCGTCCTGCATGGGCCGGACGGCAGGCCTTGGGGTGAGGTGCAGGGTTTCCAGGGCGGCGCGCTCTACCGGCGGCAATCGAGCGCTGACGTCTACTGGGTACACGGCGCGATCCGCGACCGCTGGAACCGATCGGGTTGCGAGGGCGGGCCGCTGGGCTGGCCGATGAGCGACGAGATCCCCTGGGACACCGGCGCCTATCAGGATTTCGAGCGCGGTCGGATCTATTGGACTCCGGCCCAGACGCTGGCGACGGTCGCGGTCGGCGGGGTGGACACTCCGCTGCACGACGTGGCGAGCTGACGCGAGCGCCCCGCTTCAGTCGGGGACGTTGGCGCCGTGGCCGAGGTCCCGCAGCGCCTGCTTGATCTTCCCTTGGGCCTCGTCCAGGGACTCGGGGCTCGGGTTCGGGTCGGCGCCGGAGATGTCGAAGTCACCCATCGAGAAGGCCGGGAAGACGTGCACGTGCAGATGTGGCACTTCCAAACCGGCGATCAGCAGACCGGCGCGCGGCGCGTCCCACGCCGCGCGTACGGCCTGGCCGATCTTCTGGGCGACCGCGGTCAGCCGCGCGAAGGTGTCGGCGTCGACGTCCTGCCACTGGTCGATCTCCTTGCGGGGCACCACGAGGGTGTGGCCCGGAGTGACCGGAGCGATCGTGAGGAAGCCGACGAACTCGTCGTCCTCCCAGACGAAACGGCCCGGGAGCTGACCGGCGATGATCGCGCTGAAGACAGAAGCCATGTTCGGCAGCGTAACCCGGCCCGTGCGCCGAGGCGCCGGACCGGTCCGCGCTACACCGCGACGAAATGCGACAGGATGCCCTGCACCTCGTAGATGTCCACCTGCCGGTTGAACCGCTTGAGCAGCGGCTCCGCGGTGCCCGCGATCCAGATGGCCAGCTCCGCGTCCATATCGAAGGTGCCCGCGGTCTCCACCGAGAAATGGGTGATCGCGCGATAGGGCACGCTGTGGTAGCTCACCTTGCGGCCGGTGACGCCCTGTTTGTCGATCAGGATCAGGCGGCGGTTCGTGAACAGCATCGCGTCGCGGACCAGCAGGTACGCGGCATAGACCTGTTCGCCGTTGCCGAGGAGTTTGGCGTACTCCTGTTGCGCCTGTCCCGGATCGATCCGGCCGGCATTGCCCATCAGTCCGTCGATCAGACCCATCGTCAGCACTTCCTTCGGTGCTCCAGTGGCAGCAACGGGTCAGCCCCCCGCGTCTGCCGGATAATGACCCAGCGGTCGGCACGGACGGAGTGCGCCCATATCCGCTGTCCCCATTCATCATCCCCTGCGCGCGGACCGGCAGCGGCGAAGACGCCGAACGGCTCGTTTAGGCTGTCTGCCGTGCGTGTACTCGTCATCGGTTCCGGAGCCCGTGAACATGCCCTCGTCCTGGCCCTGCGCCGGGACCCCGCGGTGACCGCGCTCTTCGCCGCCCCCGGCAACGCCGGGATCGCCCAGCACGCGCAGGTGCGCCCGGTCGACCCGTGCGACGCCGAGGACGTGGTCGCGTTGGCCACCGAGGTGGACGCCGACCTGGTGGTGATCGGCCCGGAGGTCCCGCTGGTGCTCGGCGTCGCCGACGCGCTGCGGGTGGCGGGGTTCCCGTGCTTCGGTCCGTCGGCCGCGGCCGCTCGCATCGAGGGCTCCAAAGCGTTCGCCAAGGACGTGATGTCCGCCGCGGGCGTGCGCACCGCGCACAGCGAGGTCGTGGACAACCCGGCCGAGCTGGACGACGCGCTCGACCGGTTCGGACCCACCTGGGTGGTGAAGGACGACGGACTCGCCGCGGGCAAGGGCGTGGTTGTGACCGCCGACCGCTCCGCCGCGCGGGACCACGGCGCCGAACTGCTCGAGCAAGGCCACCCGGTACTGCTGGAATCGTTCCTGGACGGACCGGAAGTCTCCCTGTTCTGCCTGGTCGACGGCGAGACGGTGGTTCCGTTGTTGCCCGCGCAGGACCACAAGCGCGTCGGTGACGGCGACACCGGGCCCAATACCGGCGGCATGGGCGCGTACACTCCGCTGCCCTGGCTGCCGGAAGAGACCGTCACCGCGATCGTCGAGGACGTGGTGAAACCCGTTGCCGCCGAACTGATGCGGCGCGGCTGCGGCTTCTCCGGCCTGCTCTACGCGGGCCTGGCGATCGGCGCGGCCGGTCCCGCCGTGGTCGAATTCAACTGCCGCTTCGGCGATCCGGAAACGCAGGCGGTGCTCGCGCTGCTGGACAGCCCGCTCGGTGAGCTGCTGTACGCCACCGCCACCGGCTCGCTGGCGCAAGTGGCCCCGCCGCGCTGGCGCGACGGCTCGGCGATCACCGTGGTGCTCGCCGCGGAGAACTATCCGGGCCGCCCGCGGGTGGGCGACGCCATCTCCGGCGCGGGCGAGGGCGCCTTCGACGCGCACGCGATGGTCCTGCACGCAGGCACCGCGCAGCGCGAGGACGGGGCGCTGGTCTCCGCGGGCGGGCGGGTGCTGAACGTGGTCGGCGTCGGCGCCGACCTCGTCGAGGCGCGTGCGCGCGCCTACGACCGCATCGCCGCCATCAAGCTGCCGGGCAGTCACTACCGCACGGACATCGGCTTGGCCGCCGTGGAAGACCGCATCAAGGTCTGAGCGCCCCCGGGGGCGGTGCCGCCCGCCCGATGCCCGGGTTCAGCCGAACGTGAGCCCGCGCAGCGCCAGCCATTGCTGCGGGTCCACATGCCGTCCGCCGACGATCACCTCGAAGTGCAGGTGCGGGCCGGTGGAGTCGCCGCGATTGCCCATGCGGGCGATCTGCATCCCCGCGGGCACCCGTTCGCCGACCGAGACGAAGAAGTCGTACATGTGCCCGTAGACGGTGATGCTGCCGTCGTCGTGGCGGATCCGCACCCACAGGCCGAATCCCTGCGCCGGTCCCGCGTCGACGACCGTGCCGTCGGCGACCGCGTAGATCGGGGTGCCGATCGGGCCCGCGATGTCGATGCCGTTGTGGAAGGTGCCCCAGCGGGATCCGAAGCCGGAGGTGAAGACGCCGCGGGCGGGCAGGACGAAGCCGGTGGTGCCCGGCGCGATCGAGCCGGGCTGTACCGGCGCGGCTGCGGTCATCCAGGGCTGACGCTCCCCGGCGACGGCGGCAGCCGCCTCGGCCTTGGCGCGTTCGAGTGTCGCGCGCGCCGCGGCCGCGACCACCGCTTGCTCGCGCAGCCGCTCACCGTTGGCGATCGCGTTCAGCAACCGGGTCGTCGACGGCGGGGTGTTCTGCATCTGGGGTGGAAACGCGACGGCGACGCGCTGGGCGCGATCCGGAGCCGGAGTGCGATCGGTGACCGTCCCGGCGAAGGAAGTGTCGCTCGCGGCGAGCAGCGCGGCCGCGGCGAGCCCGCCCAGCAGCACCTTGTGCCGGCGCGCCAGCGCGAGCAATTCCTCGCCGGTGGGCTTGCGCCGCCACAGGTCGCGGGGGCCGGGCCTGCGGCTCCACCAGGTTCGCAGGTCGCCGCGGCGCGCCCACAGGCCGCGCGGATCGATCTTCCCCCCGGCCCCGAACAGCCGCTTTTCCGGAGGTCGCGGCGAGCGCGCGCGCCAGTCGCGCGGGATGACTCCGACGCCACCCACTCCGCGCACTCGGTCTAGCTTCTCCCGTCGAGCCTTCTCGAGCATCAAGCAGACCATAACCGTGATCGCGAGAGATCCGCGTGCTCTACCGTCTGTCGAGTGTCCAGAGAATCTCGCCGGTCGACCATTCCACCTTTCTACGTGATGGATGTCTGGAAAGCCGCCGCGGAACGCGCCCGGACCCACGGTGATGTGCTCGTCCTCGCCGCGGGGCAGCCGTCCACGCCCGCGCCCGCACCGGTCCTGCGCGCGACCGCGCTGGCCATCCAGTCCGAATTGCTGGGATACACCGAGACTTTCGGCATCCTCGCCATCCGCGAGGCGATCGCCGAACACCACAGGGAGACCTACGGATACCAGGTCGAGCCGGACGACGTGGTCGTGACGACCGGCTCGTCCGGCGCGTTCTCGCTGATCTTCCTCGCCGCCTTCGACCCGGGCGACACCGTCGTGGTCGCGCGTCCGGGTTATCCCGCCTATCGCAACACGCTCGCGGCGCTGGGCTGCCGGGTACTGGAGCTGGACTGCGGCGCCCAGACCAGATTCCAGCCCACCGTCGCCATGCTCGAGGCCCTGCCGGAGCCGCCGGCCGGTCTGGTGGTGGCCAGCCCCGCCAATCCCACCGGCACCATGATCGCCCCCGGTGAACTCGCCGCGCTGGCCCGCTGGTGCGAAGAGCACGGCACCCTGCTGATCTCCGACGAGATCTACCACGGCATCACCTACGACAGTGCCGGAGCCGACAGCGCGACCTCGTCGGCGTGGGAGACCTCGCGGGAATCGGTGGTGATCGGCTCGGTCTCCAAGTACTTCTCCATGACGGGCTGGCGGCTCGGCTGGATGCTGGTGCCGAGCGGGCTGCGCCCCGCGCTACAGCGGCTGGCCTCGAATCTGACCGTGTGCCCGCCCGCCATCTCCCAGTACGCGGCGCTGCACGCGTTCGGCGCGGAGGCAAAAGCGGAACTCGACGGGCACGTCCGGCGGTACGCGGTGAACCGGCGCCTGCTGCTGGACGGGCTGCCGAAACTGGGCATCACCGATCTCGCCCCGGCGGACGGCGCGTTCTACGCCTACGCCGACATCGGTCACCTCACCGACGACTCCCGTGCGTGGTGCGCCGACGTACTGAACCACACGGGGGTCGCCCTCGCACCGGGGGTGGACTTCGACACCGTCAACGGACACCACACGGTTCGCTTCTCGTTCGCCGGAGCCACCGCGGACATCGAGGCGGCACTGCTGCGTCTAGGGCACTATCTAGGTCATTGATCGCCCTGTCAGGCAACAACTTTCCGCAGTTCGGCACCCTGGCCGCGTGTATGCGGTAAAACATCGATGGTTGCTTTTCCTCGCTGATTTCCCCTGGAAGAACTGATGACGACTGGCACGATGGCACGGTGATCACCGCGACGACCCCGAAAGGCGAACGGCGTCGCCAGGCTTTGATAGCCGCCGCTGCCGAGCTGCTGCTCGAAGGCGGATTCGAGGCGGTGCGGCATCGCTCGGTTGCGACGCGCGCTGATCTGCCCCTGGCGTCGACCACCTACTACTTCGAATCCCTGGACGATCTGATCGCGCGGGCGGTCGAGTTCAGCGGCAACGCCGAGCTGGACGCGATGCGCAGGCGGGTCGGCGAGGTCAGCCACCGCCGCCGCGGCGCGGAAGCCACCGTCGACCTGGTGCTCGATCTGCTGGTGGGAGCCGACGGCGCCGACGAAGGGGCGCGTGGCAGGCTGATCGCCCGCTACGAGCGTTCGGTCGCCTCGGCGCGGCACCCGGAGCTGCGGGAAGTCCAGCTCCGGCTGCGCGCCCAGCTGGATGAACTGCTGGCCGACGTACTGCGCCGATCCGACCGGATGGTGCGGCCCGAACAGCTGCGCAGGCTGGTGGCGGTGGTGGACGGAGCGGTGGTCGCCGCGCTCACCGAGATGGATCCGGAGCCGCGGCGAATGGCGCGCGGCGCGCTGCTGGAAGTGATCGACATCGTCGCGCCTCCGGCGCGGGCGTCCGCGCCGGAGACAGCGGCGGCCTATGTGACCACCGATGGCCCCGTGCGAGCCACGCCCCAGCAAGTGGATCGTTATCGCGCACTAGACTGACTGGACGTGAGCGAGCGAACCAGCAATACAGCGCCTGAAGGCACGGAGCCGAGCGTCAGCGAGGCGCGGTCGTGAGCCTGGTCCCCAACGTCCTCGCCACCCGCTACGCCAGCCCCGAGCTGGTGCACCTGTGGTCGCCGGAATACAAGGTCGTGCTCGAGCGGCGGCTGTGGCTCGAGGTCTTGCGGGCGCAGGCGGAGCTGGGCGTCGACGTGCCCGAAGGGGTCGTCGCGGACTACGAGCGGGTGCTCGACGAAGTCGACCTCGCCGCCATCGCCGAACGCGAGCGGGTCACCCGGCACGATGTGAAGGCGCGCATCGAGGAATTCAACGCACTCGCCGGGCACGAGCACGTGCACAAGGGCATGACCAGCCGCGACCTCACCGAGAACGTGGAGCAGCTGCAGATCCGGCTCTCGCTCGAGCACGTGCACGCGCACGGCGTCGCGATCGCGGCCCGTCTGGCCGAGCGCGCCGCCGAGTACCAGGCGCTGGTGATGGCGGGCCGCTCGCACAACGTCGCGGCCCAGGCCACCACGCTCGGCAAGCGGTTCGCCTCCGCCGCCGACGAATTGCTGATCGCGCTGACCAGGCTGCGCGAGCTGATCGACCGCTACCCGCTGCGCGGGATCAAGGGCCCGATGGGCACCGCGCAGGACATGCTCGACCTGCTCGGCGGCGACCCGGCCAAACTGGCCGGGCTCGAGCAGCAGGTGGCCAGGCATCTCGGTTTCGCGACCGTGCTCACCAGCGTCGGCCAGGTCTACCCGCGCTCGCTGGATCACGACGTGCTCACCGCACTGGTGCAGGTGGGCGCGGGTCCGTCCTCGTTCGCGCACACGATCCGGTTGATGGCCGGGCACGAGCTGGTCACCGAGGGCTTCCAGCCCGGGCAGGTGGGTAGCTCGGCGATGCCGCACAAGATGAACACCCGCTCCTGCGAGCGGGTCAACGGCTTGCAGGTGGTCCTGCGCGGTTACGCCTCGATGGCGGCCGAGCTGGCGGGCGCGCAGTGGAACGAGGGCGACGTGTTCTGCTCGGTGGTGCGCCGCGTCGCACTGCCGGACGCGTTCTTCGCCATCGACGGGATGATGGAGACGTTCCTCACCGTCCTGGCCGAATTCGGCGCCTACCCGGCCGTGATCGCCCGCGAACTGGACCGCTACCTGCCCTTCCTCGCCACCACCCGCATCCTCATGGCCGCCGTCCGGGCCGGCGTCGGCCGCGAGACCGCGCACGAGGTCATCAAGGAGCACGCCGTCGCGGTCGCCTTGGCCATGCGCGAGCAGGGCCGCGAACCCGACCTCCTGGACCGCCTCGCGGCCGACCCGCGCCTCCCACTGGATCGCCCCGCCCTCGACGCGGCACTTGCCGACAAGTCCGCGTTCGTCGGCGGGGCCGAAGCCCAGGTCGCCGACGTCATCGGCCAGGTGCAGAAACTGGTCGATCGATACCCGGACGCGGCGCGGTATTCGCCGTCGCCGATCTTGTAGCGGAACCGAGGCTTCTGCGCGAAGCGGCTCGTCATTCCAATAAGGGCTGGCATTGTCCCAGGCGCACGGCGCAGTCCCTATCCGTCTACAGCATTTGTGTGTGGCGAAACTGTGCGTCCAACGGCCACCGCGCGAACTCAGCGACGTTCGCAGATAGCGCCACGGTCGCCGCAACCTCTCCAACCGAGAGTGTTGCGACGACCGTGTGAATGCAAGGGATCGCGGGGGGCGACGGCCTTTGCGTCTCTGGCTACTGCGTCCGGCGGCGGAGCCGGACGCTCAAGCGCCACAGCGCGTTACGCAGCCGCGTCGGCCCCCAGAACTTCACCCGGTGCCACGGACCAGGATCTTGGTACTCTGCGTACCTGCCGTTGAACGTCGGCATTCTGATCATCCTCTCGGGCATTCCTTGGACGTGACCGTCCGGGTGTCGCCGACCTCGGTGTAGTCGAACGGAAGTCCTCGCAGCTTGCCATAAACGTGCACCTTGTGCCTCCACTCACCGGCCGCGCACTCGGCGCTGACGCGAGTCTCGCGGCCCGCACGGGAGGGAATTCCGGAATCGACCTGGAGAGCCCAGCGGGCCCACTGGCCCCCGCTGTAGTGCTCCAAGCTCAGCTCCAGCGTGTGTGACTCCGGAGGCACGTCACATGTGGCCTTCACATCGGCGTAAATGACTGGATGCAGCAGTGTCGGCCTACCGAAGACAGTGGTGAAGTCACACGCCTTGGCCTTGACCGGGGTCGGTGCTGCTACCGCTGGCACAAAGCCTGGGAAGATGACAGCGCCCATTATGAGGACGGTTGTGAGTCGAGAAATGTTGTACCGCATCGAACTCCCCTGTTCAGTTTCCTGGATCGTCTCTCCGCTCAGGACTCCCTTGATGTGTCCGGCTTCATTCGTCCGCCATTGATCAGCGTTTGACGTGCCGTTTCTTTGCGTGGGCACTCGGTGGCGCGGCAGCCTCGATGCTGCTGCATGATCGCGTGGGCTTCTTCGACGCTGAGAGGCCGATCGGGCGCTGCGTGCGGCCAGCCTGTAGGCCTCCGTCGGCTGGCCCGCCACTCGGCTTGGACTCGGTCGATGATGTCTTGGACGTTGGTCCCCCGGTCCGATGGTTCGGCATCGTCCTGCCACCAATTGAAACCATTGCGGCATACATCCTCATCTGAGTGTTGGGTTGGAAGTCACCGGAGCCGGAGGAGTCAGCACCCCGGCGCCGGGACGGTTCTGGGGCCGCCGCTCCAGGCCAGACATCGCGGCGTCTCGGCCGACGATTTCGAGGACTTCGGGTCCCGGTTTTCGGTCGAGAATCCAAAGCGACACGAAGCTCAACGCGAGCTTTGGTGGGCATCGCGTTACCCCCTCTGCACGTGTTCGAGTCGCTGTGGTGTGGCCCCCGCTGCCGGAAACTTCTCGGACTGATCACGGGTGCTGGCACCCGCCCGACGGTGAGTGACTGGATTCGAAGGTACGAAGCGAGATCCGCCAGGTCTGGCCGGTCCCCGATAATGCGACCACCCGGGAGTAGAGCCCGGGTTGTTCGTCAGTTGTCAGTTGATCCCGCAGTCCACCGGGTGGTGGGTGTGGGTGCAGGCCGCAGCGTACTCAGCCGGTGTCCG